>JADLGF010000412.1 GCA_020849415.1 Thermomicrobiales bacterium | reverse complement strand
GGGCGGATCGCCTCTTCGGTCGCCCAGGTTTTGACGGCGAGGATCGCGAGCGCCGGTCGACGGAGCGTTTGCCCGTAGGTGGCGGTGCGGAGGCGCACGGTGAGGCGCGAGCCCTCGAATTCCTCGACCGTCAGCCACTTGGCGGCGATCCGCTCGAGGTGCGGCGAGGTGCGGCCGAAGAGGGTGACCGGCGTGCCGCCGGCCGAGAGCCGCGCCGCCAGCAGGGAGCCGAGCGAACCGCTGCCGATTACCAGGGTTTCCACAATCCGCCGCCCATCCCCCAACCACGCGTCACCAGCGAGCGACGTCCCGATTGTCACGATGCCGCATCATCACCGGAACCCGAACGGAACGCAAGACGCTTTGCGAGGCGTCAGGAATCAGAAGTCAGACCGAAGTTCGTCACAGCACCACACGCCTCACGCCTGTAACACTTCCCCCAACCATTCGTTTACCTATTCGAGCGGGCGGAGTCGCCGGCGGGTGGGAAGGGCAGCGGGATCATGTTTGGACGCGGGCGATCGAACGATCATCGCGCGGAAACCGGGACGCCGGTTGATGATGCGGCGCTCGTTCGAATCGCCCAGGCCGATCTTCGCGAGTTCGCAGCCCTCTACGATCGCTACGTAGATGCGATCTACCGCTATTGCTACCGCCGCAGCGGCAATGCAGCCCAGGCGGAAGATGCAACGAGCGCCACCTTCTACAAGGCGCTGGCCGCGCTGCCGGGATTCGACAACCGCCCCGGCGCGTTTCGCCCCTGGCTCTTTTCGATCGCTCACAACGTCGTGGTCGATCAAGCCCGGGCCCGGCAGCGCCGGCCCGAAGCGAATCTCGATGACCGGCCCGATCTCATCTCCGCGGAACCAGATCCGGAAGAAGCGGTGATCGCCGCCGACGAAGCGCAGCGCCTGGCGGTAGCGATGAATCAACTGCCCGAAGACCAGAAGCAGATCCTCACGCTGCGATTGGCCGGCTTGAGCGGCCCGGAGATCGCCTCCGCACTCGATCGATCACCCGGCGCGGTCCGGGTTGCGCAACACCGCGCCATCGGACGGTTGCGCAATCTGCTCGCAACGGAACCGGCACCATCGGAAACCCGAAAGGAGGCGCGCGGTGACTGACCAGCGCGACGAACTCGACCAGTGGTTCGATTCAATCAGTTACGAAGATAGTCCGGCGCCGAGTCCCCGATTCGTCCGCAACCTCCGCCGTGGACTTGTGGCGCAGGCGTCACGCATGATCACATCGGCGCGGCCGATGCCGACGCCGGCGCCAGCGGGTCGCTGGCTGGACCGGCGCACGCTTCTGCAACTGGCGGCGGTGTTGGCGCTGGTTATCGCATGGGTCGGCACGTTGGCGGGCGGCGGTCCCCGAGAGATCAGCGATCGCTTCGGCGGCTATTTCCAGCAGCAGGAAGCGGCGGCTGAAGCCCCGTCCATGTACCGCGGCAACAATGCCCGAACCGGAGTGGTCGATGATTCCGGCCCGGCCGAGAACCCGCACGTCGCCTGGGAGGTGACCCCGGCCGAACCAGGCTTCAACATCGTCAACGCCACGGACGACATCATCCTGCTTGCCTACGAGCAGGGTGGACGCCTCGTTGCGCTCGACCGTGCCGACGGTTCTCTGCGTTGGAGGTACGACTCCGCCTGCCGCCTGGAAGAAACGACTCCGGCAATCATCGATTCGGTGGTGTATCTCACGGTGTCGTGCCAAGGCGATATCGCATCGTCGGTGATCGCGCTCAATGAAGCCGACGGCAACTTGGTTTGGCGAAGCGACTTCGACGTTGAAGCCAGAACATCGCCCTTGATTGTGGACGGAACACTCTATGTCATGACGACCGATTACCCGCCCACCGTCATCGCTATCGACCTTGCCGATGGAGCGACCACGTGGCAGATCACGATCGAGCGGACTGATCAGCCTGGCGTTGCCGTTCCCGAGGAGCAACTTTTCGGGAACATGTCGGCCTTTTCACCCGCCTATGGTGAAGGCCAACTCTTCGCGACGACCTGGGATGGCTTGGTGCACGGGATTGACGCGGAGACCGGGAACGTCAACTGGACATTCGACACCGGCGCCAACTCGATTTCTACACCGGCGTTCGCTGACGGTACGGTTTACTTCAGCTTTGCGGGAATCACCATGCGAGAAGGGACGTTCGGTTTCCTGGCGCTGGACGCGAAGACAGGCAGCGAGCTTTGGAGAGATGAACTCCCGACGCACGCCCCCTACAGCGGCCCGATCATCGCCGGTGATCTTGTCATCTACTCCATCTCGAACGCGCCCGGAGACCCGGTTACCGTCGCCTGGGAACGCGAGACCGGCGAGCTGGCCTGGCGCGAGTACCTCGGCGGCACCACGATCCTCGCCGACGGAGTGCTGTTCGTTCTCGATCAGCGTTCCGGGTACGTCTACGCGCTCAGCGCCCGGAGCGGCGGCTATCTCTGGCGCGCATATATCGCCAACTTCGAATTCGTCGACGACCTGAATGCCGGCGCTCGCATTCGGTCCGAGCCGGTGCTTCAGGACGGCACCCTCATCGTCGCTTCGCAAGCCGAACGGCTGCTGGCGATAGTGCCCGAACCGACTCCGGAAGCGAGCATCGCCTCACCGACTCCAATGGCTGGATACGACTTCACCGGACTTCCATCGTGCGAAACGCCGCCGCCCATCGATTGGGAGTCGCTCGAAGGTGAGCCGGCGCTGAGTCTCGTTCCGACGGGAGAGGACGAGCAATACGGCCAACCCGCCGCCATGCACCCGAACGCCGTTCCGGCCGGAGATCCGGTCTCCGATCCAGTCCTGGTTGAGATCGAGACTGCCATTGCCGAGATGGAGACGTGCTCACAACGGCCTGGACAGTACGACGGCACCGGATTCTTCAGCGAGGACTACTTCCGGCGCGTTTGGGTACGGTTCAGGATGACCCACAACGAGTCGGCAGCGATCCGGAACAGCGACGTCTACAACGCCAGCCGAGACAACGATTCGACCACAACCTTCTACCTTGCGGACGGACGGGTGGCTCGATTGACGATCGTGCAGACCGATCCGGTCGTGTTCGGCTACCTCTACATCTTCGTGAACAACGGCGAGCGATGGGTGATCGATGAGGTCATCCAGATCAGCGAAACCCCCGAAGGCCTCGGCTAACTTGCGCAGGGAACCCGCGCCTCCGTCTTCTGGAAGCGCGGGTTGCCTCACCTCTCGAAAGAATCCCGCTCCAGTTTTCGAAGACTATCCGCTCATCGCCCAGACGACGCCGATTTCGACGAACCCCGGCATCACAAAGCTGCCGAGACAGCCGCCATCGCTATCGAGCACGTGGAGGACATCGCCCGGTAGCGATGTGAAGATGCCGCCGTCCCAACCGGCGATTTCGCCGAGCGAATCGGGCTCACCTCGATCATCGAACCAGACGATCTCGACCGGGTCCGGCGTGAGATTGACGATCCAGACCTCCGCGAGCCCATCGCGATCGGTGATCTCGCCGTTCTCGAAGGTACACGCCTCGATCTCAAGATCGATGAACGGGGCGGGGTAGGGCTCCACGATCTCCCCGTGCGGTACGAGGTATGGACTCCGCTCGGTGTCGTAACAGGCGTTACGGCCGTGACCGTAGTAATCGTCGTTGTCGACATCGAGCAGCACCGGGTACTCCCAGGGCTCGCTCCCGCCGTACATCAAATCGTTGGTTTCGAGGGAGTGGCCGTCTTCACCGTTGGGCGCGCAGGTTTCCACCGCGCTGAGTGCATGGAAGAACTCATGCAGGAAGGTCAGTTCCCACCAGCCCGCCTCCTCATCCTCACCAAGCAGTGAGAATACGGAGCATCCACCCTGGAGAAAGAGGGTGAATGAATTGCCCGGCGAGTAGACCGGCCAGGGCGTTTCGCCGCAGGTGGTATCGACCGCATCAGCGCCCTCGTAATAGATGGCGTTGAGGATCCCGGGCGTATTGAACCCGGCCGCGCGCGCCTCGTACTCGATCTGGTACGACGCCGAACTCTCGGGCCAGTGCATCAACTCGTCTTCGGTGCGGGTCAACTCGAGGAATTCGATCGATGGCTGGCCGCGTCGTTCGGTCACCAGATTCAGCCGCCGGCCACCGGTCTGCTCCTCGAGCCAGCGCTGGGCCGATTCGACCGATTCGAGGATGGCGCCATCCTGATCGAGCCCGCGATCCTCGCCATCCTTCGGAATCGCGTAGATCAGCTGCACCGCGTACTCGGGTTCATCCGCCGTCTGCGCGCCGCTTGCGGCCGGAGCCTGCAAGCTCACGGTCAGGATCAGCAGCGCCAATAACCACCGAATGATTCGCGTCGTTCGTAAGACCCCCAAATTCGACCCCGTTTCAAGCCCGTCCCGCTGCACGGCGATCGTCGCCGGGGAGAGTATGCACGCCGATCGGCGCGGGTGTGTCGATCACGGCGGGGTCGTATAGTGCCGTTCGAAGCGCAGGCGACCGTCCGGAGGGAAGGAGCGGGTATGAGCGATTTGCAGGATTTGAGCGGACGGGTGGCCCTGATCACCGGCGCGAGCCGGGGGATCGGCCGCGCGATCGCGCTGCGGCTGGCGGAATCCGGCGCCGATATCGGCATCAACTACATTTCGGATGTCGAGGCGGCCGATTCCCTCCAGGCGGAGATCGAAACGCTCGGCCGGCGGGCGATCGTGCTCCAGGCCGATACCTCGGTCGAAGGCGCGGTCGAGGGGATGTTCGCGCGCCTCGAAGCCGAACTGGGACCGGCCCAGATCCTCGTCAACAACGCCGGGATCGATCCGGTCACCCCAATCGCCGAAATGGACGCCGCCGAGTGGAAGCGGGTGATCGATGTCAATCTGACCGGGCCGTTCCTCTGCACGAAACGGGCGGTGCAACGGATGGCGGCGGGCGGCGCGATCATCAACATCACCTCGATCCACGATTCGACCCCGCGCATCGGCAGCAGCCACTACTCAGCCTCGAAAGCGGGGGTGGTGATGCTGACGAAAACGGCGGCGCTGGAACTTGGTCCACGCAATATCCGGGTCAACGCCATCGCGCCGGGTGCGATCGAAACCGACATCAACCGGGAGCGGATCGTTGCTTTCGGAGCGGAGGCGTGGAAGCGCTGGATTCCGCTCGGTCGAGTGGGGCAAGCGAACGAAATCGCCGAACTGGCGGCGTTTCTCGCCTCGGATGCCGCCTCCTACATCACCGGCGCCGTCATCTACGCCGACGGCGGCTTCCGCCTGCCGCTGGTCCGCCACCAGGGCTGGCCGCCGAACGAGGCGTGAGGCATGGGGCGTAAGGCGTGAGGATAGCGGCTATGGATCAACCCTCACAACCGCACCACCGGATTGGTGAGGGTGCCGATGTCTTCGATGGTGATCGAGACGGTGTCGCCGCCTTCGAGGGTGAATTCGTTCGGGGGGACGATGCCGGTGCCGGTCATCAGAATGGCGCCGCGCGGGAAATCGTTGTCCTGGAAGAGGTGTCCGATCAGGTCGGAGAAGGTGCGGTGGAGCTGGTTGGTGCTGGTGGAGCCGTCGAAGGCCACGGCGCCGTCACGCTCGATGACGAGGCGCACGGTGGCATCCCGCGGGTGATCGTGCTCCCACGCGAGGGCGATCACCGGACCGAGCGCCGCGCACCGGTTGTAGACCTTCGCCTGCGGCAGGTAGAGCGGGTTCTCCCCCTCGATACTGCGCGACGACACGTCGTTCCCGATCGTGTAGCCGGCGATCTCACCGGTGTTCGTCAGCACCAGCGCCAGTTCCGGCTCGGGCACGTCCCAGGTTGAATCGCTCCGGACCGCCACCGCCTCGCCCGGGTGTGACACCCGCGAGGCCATCGCCTTGAAGAAGATTTCGGGTCGCGCCGCGTCGTAGACGCGATCGTAGACCGTCTTCTCCTGCGACTCCTCCATCCGGGCATCGCGGCTGCGCAGGTAGGTCACACCCGCCGCCCAGACCTCCTGCTCGTCGATCGGCGCAAGCAGGATCACGTCGGCCACCGGCGCGCCCGGAGCGTCGATCGCGTCGAGCGCGGCCCGAAGCTCCTCTATCGGCATCGACAAGGCCTCGCCGAGCGAGGCGGGACCGCCGGCGGTGGCGAGATCGTAGACCTGGTCACCGCGAATCAGGCCGAGCCGGGCCTCATCACCTTCGACAGCACGAAATCGACAGAGCGGCATCGAAAAACCCCTTCATCTTCAACGCATCAGGTTCATGTCGATCAGGCTATCACGCCGCCGGTATCAACGCCCGATGGCGACGAGCATCGCCACCCCGAGCGCGAACACGACCAGCGCGCTCACCACCGGGCTGATGACGACGAACCGATCGAGCATCACGCCGGCGAAGCCGCGATCCTGACCCTGCCGGTTCATCAGCCGCCCGAAAAGCGGCCGGAGCAGGGCCACCCCGACCCCGAACGCCACCAGCACCGCCGCCAGACCGATGCTGAAGGCGACGATCGCCACCATGCCGAAGGCGGCCTGACCGATCCCCGCCGAAAGGAGCAGGATCGCCAGCGCATCGGGACAGGGCGCGATGCCGCCCGAGACTCCGAGCACCGCCAGCTGCCGGAACGACACCCGCCGTCGGCCATCCCGCTCCAGGAAGACCTGGTCGATCTCCGCCGCGTGCAGCCGCGCGTGTTCCTCATCGCTCAGGGAGCCGTGATCGTGATGGTGGTGATCATGGGCGTGGTCATGATCGTGATGGTGGTGATCGTGCGCATGATCGTGGTCGTGATGGTGGTGATCGTGCGCGTGGTCATGATCGTGGTGGTGATCGGCGGAGGCCGGACGGAACCAGCGGCGGGTCGATTTCCAGAGCATCATCGCGCCGAGTCCGGCCACGAGCAGACCGGAAACGATCGAGAGCACCGGGATCACCCGCGACGGCAGGAACCACTCGCTCGCCAGCAGCGTCAGCATCCCAAGGATGTAGACGCTCAGGGTGTGGGTGGCGGTGACGATCCCCGCCAGGGTCATGGCGTCACGCGGGGTGCCGCCGGTCGCGACCAGGTATGCCGCCACCAGCGTCTTGCCGTGGCCCGGCTGGATCGCGTGCAGTGCCCCCATACCGGCGAAGATGCCGAGCATCGCCACCACGAACCAGGGCGTTTTCGGGCGTTCGAAGAGTTCTCGCGCCTCCGATACCACCCCGCCGGGACTCCAGCGCAGGGCATCCTCGGCCCCGTCCACCGGGGTTTCCGGCGCCGTCGGATCGAGCGCCACCGTCAGGTGGGTGGTGCGGCCGGCGTAGACCGGCCCGGCCAGCTTGCCGCCGGCGGTTTCGGCGACATCGACCCGGATGTCGCTCAGATCGGGACGGTAGCTCGTGTTGATGGAGATCGGCAGGGCGGTCTGCGCGCCGTCACCGGGAATCGTGATTGTCACCAGCAGCGGGCTCATCGCCAGGGAGAAATGGCTGTAGGTCGGCGCTTCGAGGCGCACCGTGCCGGCGCCGAGCGGGATGACCGCGCCGTACCGGGTCACCGACACCTGACGCAGATACTGGCCGAGCCAGTGCTGGACTTCTCCGGGGGAGAACTCTCGATCGCCATCAAGATCGATCGAGGCGGCGAGTTCGGAGGTCGCCAGGAAGCCGCCGCTGACCGCGATCGTCACCTCGATCCGGTCGCCGTGGACGGTGATCAGCAGGTGCTGAAGCAGGCGATCGGCCGGGTGCGCCTCGGCGGGCGCGGCCATCAGGAGTGCCAGCAACAGCGCGAACGGTATCAGCAGGAGCCGGCGCATCAGATTCCGGTGGCGGGCGGCTCGGCCTCGAGAAGGGGCGATTCCCAGCCACCTTCGGCTTCCGGCGCGGCCACCCCGGCCGCTTCCCGCAGCCGCGCGGTGTAGGCAGGGGGCAGTTCCCAGTAGAGCGCGGCCGCGAGGACCGCTTCGGGATCGCCCGCCAGCAGCGGCAACTCGACCAGCGTCAGCGATACGGCGTCACCGGCATCGGTCTGGCCATCCCGGCGAACACCCTCGATCTCTTCGGGGCATGCGACCGCGATGCCCCAGATCGTCGCCTTGCCGTCATCGGCCGAAAAAGCGTTCGCGAAAAAAGGATTGAGTTCCGCCCGATCCGCCTCGATCCTTACGCGCGCCTGAAACCTGGCGGCCGGCCAAAGATCGCGAATGGCCGAGGGCTGCATATTGACACCGGAAAGGAAGAGAAGGGTTCCGCTCGCCATGATCGCCTCTGACCTGTTCCACCCGCGCCGTCAACTCCGGCGTCACCCGACCAGCATACTCCGATCGCTGTGACTGAGTGGAACGGTATGGGGGAAATCCCCCACCT
>JADLGF010000411.1 GCA_020849415.1 Thermomicrobiales bacterium | reverse complement strand
TCGACCAATCCGTCGATCGTGACATTCCAGGGATCGGCGGGGTCGCCACAGAATGGGTAAAAGGTCATCGACCCGCTGCCATCGGGGTAGTAGAAGGTCAACTGAACGCAGAGCCGCGCCGGCGCGTAGCCGGTCGGGTCGGTCATCTCAACGCGAAGCGACTGCTCACCCCGGTATCGAAAAATGACAACGCCCTGAACGGTATTCACCCCATCTGAGAGGAGATACGCAAACCAGTCGTCTCCAAGTACGCCCGGCGGGGCCGTGTAAATGATCTGATGCGGGTTTTCGGGATCGAGTTCAACGCTGCCCCAGTGTGGCGGCTGGCTCGGATCGAGCGAAATGGTGAGATCAGCGTGGACCGTGTCCGGATCGAAATCGTTCGCCACCACGTCGATCGTCACCGTCGTTCCGGGCACGATCGTGAGGTCTTCGTGGGTAGCAATCGGCGGCTCGGAGGTGGCCGCGGGCTGGGTCGGCGTATTCTCGGCCGGGGGCTCGGGCTCGATGACGGAGATCGTCGCCGTTCCGTACATCGGCGGCGAGATCTCGTTCGAGGAAACCCAGAATTCGAACGCTTTGCTCCCGGCGGCCAGGTCAGCCGCCGTCACCGTGTAGATGTAGGCCTTCGAGGTCGTTTGCGTCGGCTCCAGCCCAAACACCGGCGCCGGCCCGGACGCGAACACCAAACTCGCGATGGAGAGATTCGAAATCGACACGTTACCGGTGTTGTGGATTTCCACCGTCACCGACAACTCGTCATCGACGGACGCCGTCGATACCGGCGAACCGGTGACTGAATCGGCCACCGTAACCGTGACGCTGCCGCCGGGTGCGGGCGGATCGGGTTCATCCTCCGCCAGGGTCACCGGTGTTGCTGCGGCCTCCTGGGCGCCGGCCGGCGCCGCCTGTGGGATGTACATGCCGCCGAACATGGTGGTGATCATCACCAGTGCCATCAGGATGCGAAGAAAACCGCGATTGTGATGCGCCATCGCTCAAGCCCTCTAGATATAACGTCGCGACACCGGCAATGCTGACTGGCGTATTAGGACTAGCCTGATTTAACCATTCATAATGCCGCATTTCGCCAGTCCCCGCAATAATGGGCCAGCCCGGTCGTTCCCGCAGTGCCCGACGACACAGCCTGGGGCGACAAACAGCGCCCCGGTCCGCGATTGCGGACCGGGGCGCTGGCTGAGCTTGATCGGATGGGCGTCGGCTGATTAGCCGTCCTGATCGGTCGTCGGTTCGGCGGCCGGATCGGTGGTTGATTCGTCCGGCGTCGGGGTTTCCTCGGGTCCGATTTCGGCCGGGGGTTCCGTCGGAAGCGGTTCGGGGGTCGGGGTTTCGACCGCCAGCGGCGTACCCCACACCTTCGCTTCCGCGACGCAGCCGAGCGGCGATTGCCCCGCCTCCGCCTGGCCGATCGTGAGGCGCAGATAGGCCGCCTCCACGTTCGCGCCGAAGTAGCGCCAGACCATCGGTTCACCGATCGCGTCCGGCGCGAGGTAGGGATCGATCGGGACCCAGGTCTCGCCATCGAGCGAGTACTCGACCTGGAGCAGCTGCCCGCAGCCGCCCGTTTCGGTCAGCCAGGCGAGCCCCCACACCTGGTGCGGAGCGCCAAGCTCGATCACCAGCCGTGCGTCCTGCCGCACCGGGTCTGGCACGGCGCTCCACGTGGTATCGAGCCGATCATCGGTCAGGGTGACGCGCAGGTTCGGCGTCAGCGCGTCATCAGTGATCCCGGCGATGGTCAGCGGCGCCTCCAGCGGCAAGGCCGAGGTATCGATCACCGCCGGCGTCTCTTCCGGTTCGGGCGTTGGGGTCGGCGTCGGCTCGGCCGAGGGATCGAAGGGATCGCCGCCCGATACCTGCACCGCGTTCGTCTGCTGGTTGAAGCTCGCCGAATCGGCCCGGACCGAATTCGCGCCGTCGGGGGCGAAGTTCGGCACCGTCACCATCACGTTGGCACTGCCGGTGTTCGAGGTCGTGCCCGATCCCACCAGCACCCAGGCCAAGGTCTCCGGATTGCGCCAGCGGATGATGAACGATTCACCCCGCGCGAATCCGCGCAGCGAGATATCGGCCTGACCGCCCCGTACCGCCGGCGAGGTGTTCGATTTGATCCGCGGCGCCACCTCGAACAACACCGTTTCGCTCACGCCGCCACCGGCGAAGGTGATCTGCTGCCCCGCACCACCCGGCGTCGCCGGCACCCTGATTCGATCGCTGGCGTTCCCGGCTTCATCAGTCTGCACCGTGCCCATGTCGATGGTGGAGCCGGTCAGGCGGGTCCAGGTGATCGTCACGGTGGTGTCGGGCGGGAAGTTGCTCAGGTCGTAATTGACCCAGTTGTTGACCGTCGTTCGAACCGGCGCGATCTGCACCGAGGGCACGATCACCGTCAGGGAGCTGGTGTTCTGGCTGAGCGTGCCTTGCATGCGCACCGTGTTCGCGCCGGTCGGCGCCCAGGCCGGCACCGTCAGCGAGAGATTGGTGAAATTGCCGTTGCTGTTGGTGGTCACCTCGCCGACATTCACGAACTGCCCCTCAGCGTTACGCCAGCGGATGGTGAGCAGATCGTTGGCGGCGAATCCGCGGCCGTTGGCGAGCACGGTTGCGCCCGGCGAAGCCGATGGCTGCTGGAAGCGGATGCGCGGCCGCGTTTCGAAGCTGAAGCTCTTGATGAAATTGCCGGCGGTGAAGACCACCTTCTGGCCCGGACCGCCCGGCGCCGTATCGGGCACCGGCACCTGGCCGGTCGCCTCGCCGACGGCATTGGTTTGCGCTGTACCGAGCGCGATCGTGCCGCCGGCCGCTTTCTCCCAGGTGATCGTGACGGTGGCGTTGGCCGGGAAGCCGGTCAGGGTGTAGGTAATCCTCGCGCTCGGCGCGCCCGAAACCGGCGTGATCTGGCCGAAGACCGGGCTCGGCCCGAGCCGCAGCATGCGCGCGCCATCGCCGCCCGAGCCAAGGATCCCGTCCGGATCGCTGATCGGCACGCTCACGCCATCGAGGTACGCTCGCGCCGCCGCGTCGGACGGGCTCGGGTTGGTCGATGCGTAGACCGCGACCGCCCCGGCCACATGCGGCGCGGAGAAACTGGAACCGCCGCCGGTCGACGGGAATCCTTGCCCGCCATTGACGGTCGTGCTCAACACGCACGTACCCGGCGCCATGAAATCGCTCGCACCGGCGATGTTGTACGTCGAAAACCGATCGTCGGCGCTGCTTGACTCTCCCGAGGAGCATCCGGCGGGTTTGACCGTGGCAATCCCGCCGGGCCGACCATCGTAATCGTTGATGGCACTGACGGAAATGACTTCTGCATAGGTGTTCATCGGCACGGTGGCGTTGCTGTTGCCGTTAGCGAACACGAGCGGCATACCGCCATACACCAGCGTGCAAATCGCCATGTGAGCAGGATCGGAATCGCAGTTTCCGGCGGTGGCGCCCCATTGCAAACTCACGTTAGCGACATCGATGCCGTTGAAGCGGGCCTTGTTGGCGTGGAGCCAGGCGAGTCCGCAGAGCACCCTGCTCATGAGTCCGGCACCGTCAGAGACCTTGATGGCGACGATACCTGCGCCCGGAGCAACACCGGTAACGCCACCGACTCCCTTGGCGCCAATGATGCCTGACACCAGTGTGCCGTGAGTCAGATTCGAAGGTGACCCCCAGGTGTTGG
>JADLGF010000410.1 GCA_020849415.1 Thermomicrobiales bacterium | reverse complement strand
TGTTGATCGCCTCGCGCATCTACCGGATCGGCGTGCTCATGTACGGCCAGAAACCCTCGTTCCGCGAGGTCTTCAGGAATCGCAAGCTGCTCGGCACCTCACGCTAATCACGAGCGGGCGCCTGTTCGTACGAACGAAAAAGCCCCGCTCCCGAGTCGGGAGCGGGGCTTTTTTACGGCTTCGATCAGCCCATCGATTCGATGATGGCGTCCGCCATGCCGCTGGTGCCAGCGGCCTTGGCGGGATCGCGGTCGGCGCGGAGGTCGTAGGTCACGCGCTCGCCGCTGGCGATGACATCGGCCACCGCCTGCTCGACCCGGATCGCCTGCTCCTGCTCACCGAGGTGACGCAGCATGAGCGCACCGGAGAGGATCATCGCGGTCGGATTGGCTTCGTTCTTGCCGGCGTGGCTCGGAGCCGATCCGTGGATCGGTTCGAACACCGCGCCGTCGAAGCCGATGTTGCCGCCCGGCGCCACGCCCAGGCCGCCGATCATCCCGGCCGTGAGATCGCTGACGACATCGCCGAAGAGATTCTCCATCACGAGCACGTCGTACTCGCCCGGCTTCTGCATCAACTGCATGCACATGTTATCGACGATGCGATCGTTTGACTCGATGTCGGGGTACTCCGCCGCCACTTCCTGACCGATCCGGAGGAAGAGCCCTTCGGAGAACTTCATGATGTTCGCCTTGTGGACGATGGTCACCTTCTTGCGATTGTTCGCCCGGGCATACTCGAACGCGAACTTGACGATGTTGCGCGTGTTGTGCTCGGTGATCATCTTGATGCTGATCGCCGCCGTCGGATCGACCTTCTTCTTCGAGAGCGAGTTGATCTTCTCGATCACCTCGGCCGCTTCCGGGGTGCCAGTGTCGAACTCGACCCCGGAGTACATGCCTTCGAGGTTCTCGCGCACAACGACGAGATCGATGTCGCTGAAGGCCGCCTGCACGCCCTTGACCGTCTTGGCCGGGCGGAGGTTGGCGTAGAGACCGAGCTCCTGGCGCAGGCCGACATTGACCGAGCGGAAGCCCGTGCCGATCGGCGTCGTGATCGGGCCCTTGAGGCCGATCTTGTTCTTGCGAACGCTTTCCAGCGTCGCTTCCGGCAGGAGATCGCCCTTCTCCTCCAACGCGATCAGGCCGGCCAGCTGGTAATCCCAGTCAAAGGAGATACCGGTGGCTTCCAGCACGCGCCGCGTCGCCTCCGTCACTTCAGGCCCGATACCATCGCCGGGGATCAGCGTGACGCTGTACTTGCTCATCGTTCCTTCTTCCATTCGTGCTAAAAACGAAGCATCGCACGCCGCATTCTCGCACGCGGCACCGTAACCGGCGAGTCGCCACCTCGCCGGCCGACCAGATCCGGAGTGTTTTGCCGATGCCAGCCGATCCCCCTCCCGCCCGCCCGGTCGCCCTGATCGTCCTCGATGGTTGGGGGATCGGCCGGGATGAGCCGGGGAACGCGATCCTCGCCGCCAACACGCCGACGATGGATCGCATCTGGCGCGACTACCCGCACGCGACGCTGCTTACCAGCGGCGAGGCGGTCGGGCTACCGGACGGTCAGATGGGAAACTCGGAGGTCGGGCACCTCAATCTCGGCGCCGGCTTCATCGTTTACCAAACCATTTCCCGTATCGACAAGGCGATCGAGGATGGCAGTCTGGCCGTCAATCCTCACCTCCTCGCGGCGATTGACGATTGCATCGAACGCGGCTCGACCCTGCACCTGATGGGACTCGTTTCCGACGGCGGCGTCCACAGTCATACGCGCCACCTCGTCGCGATCATCCGTATCGCCGCCGCCCGCGGACTCGAGCGGATCGCTATCCACGCCTTCACGGACGGTCGAGACACCGGTCCGAACTCCGGACTCGCATTCGTGCGGGGGCTCGAGGAGGAAATCAACCACATTGGCGCCGGCCGGATCGTCTCGGTCTGCGGGCGCTACTACGCTATGGACCGCGACCACCGCTGGGAACGTACCAAACGCGCCTGGGACGCGGTCGTGCATGGCCACGCACCGCGCGTTCCGTCAGCGAGCGCGGCGATCGAAGCCTCGTATATCGCTGGCGTCACCGACGAGTTCATCGAACCGGTCGTGATTCCGGACGCCGATGGCAACGTGACCCGGATCTGTGACGACGACGTCGTACTCAGCTTCAACTTCCGCTCCGATCGGATGCGGCAGATGGTCGCGGCGTTGTCGCGCCTCGATTTCGAGGGTTTTGACCGCATGGACGCGCCGAGCGACCTGCGGGTTTTCACCCTGACCCGCTACGAAGCCGATCTTCCGGTCGAGGTGATCTTCCCACCGCACGATGTCACGAACCCGCTGGCGAAGGTAATCAGCGACGCCGGACTGACCCAGTTCCACGCCGCCGAAACAGAGAAGTACCCGCACGTCACGTTCTTCCTCAACGGCGGCCGCGAAGAGCCGTTCCCCGGCGAGGAGCGGGGACTCATCCCGTCACCGAAGGTCGCGACCTACGACCTGCAGCCCGAGATGTCCGCCGCACCCCTTTGCGAGGCGGTTCTCCGGGCCATCGAATCAGCAATGTTTGATTTCATCATCGTCAACTTCGCCAATGGCGATATGGTCGGTCACACCGGCGTCATTCCGGCCACGGTGACGGCGATCGAAACGGTCGATCGTTGCCTGGGTCATTTGCTCGATGCCATCGTCAGGGCCGGTGGACGCGCCGTTGTCACCGCCGATCACGGCAACGCCGAGGAGATGATCGACGCCACCACGGGCGGACCGATGACCGCGCACACCACCAACCCGGTGCCGGTGATTCTCGTCACCGCCGAGTCCGACCCGCTGCGTCATGCCGCCCTGCGCACCGATGGCGTCCTGAGCGCCGTGGCGCCGACCGTGCTCGATCTGCTCGGCATCCTTCCCCCGTCGGACATGTCCCAACCATCCCTCGTCGCCGGTTGACGCCCGGCGAGAGTCGGATATCCCCGTTTCTTGACACGCTTACGACGCGTCAACATACTGGCCTATGAATCACAACCCATGTTCGATGCCACGAAGGCGTTGAGTGAGCCACCTGCGGGTGGTCGTTGACGAGGAGGCCATGTCCATGTCTCGTACGCGCGTTTCGTCGTTTTCCGTTGGTCGTCGCAGCCTGCTCGCCGGTGCCGGAGCGCTGGCCGGCGCCGCCTCGCTCGGCATCCTGCCTTCGGCCGGCCGCGTTCACGCCCAGGCGGAGCCGGTGGCGACGGGCGAGTTGCCCGTCGGCTCGAACTACTCGAACGACGTGCCGAAGCAGGCGCTTCACGCCGCCATCGCGGCTTTCCCGAACACGAACGTCACGATCGATCTCAACGAGGTCGATCACAACACTTTCCAGGAGAACATCACCACTTACCTGCAGAATCCTGATGATGTGATCCCGTGGTTCGCCGGGTACCGGATGCAGTTCTTCGCCGATCAGGGACTGCTCGGCTCGATCAACGATGTCTGGGAAGCCGGCCTGAGCGAAAACCTGAATGACGCCTTCAAGACCGCCTCGACTGGTCTCGACGGTAACCAGTATTTCGTGCCCTGGACCTACTACAACTGGGGCATCTTCTACCGGCCGAGCCTCTTCGAGGAGCACGGCTGGACGCCGCCGACCACGCTCGATGAACTGACCGCGCTCGGCGCCGCCATGCAGGAAGCGGGCATCACCCCCTTCGCCTCCGGGAATGATGGCCGCTGGCCGGCCATGGGCACCTTCGATCAGCTCAACTTCCGCATGAACGGCTACCAGTTCCACGTCGACCTGATGGCCGGCCGGGAATCGTGGACCGATGACCGCGTCAAGGCGGTCTTCACGCAATGGGAGGCGCTGCTGCCGCTCCACCAGGAAAACCCGAACGGGCGCACCTGGGAGGAGGCCGCGGCGGGTGTGGTCAACAAAGAGAACGGCATGATGACGATCGGCTCTTTCATCGGCGAGGTCTTCCCCGCCGAAGAGCTCTCCGATCTCGATTTCTTCGTCTGGCCGGAACTCAATCCGGAGTTCGGAACCGGTACCGTCGAGGCGCCGATCGACGGCTGGATGATGGCCGCGGCACCCAAGAACGAAGCGGCCGCCAAGGAACTGCTCTACCACTTCGGCACCGCCGCCGCGCAGGAGGCCTTCCTGCAGGTGAATCCGAGCGTTGTCGGCGCGGCCGGCAACGTCGACACCTCCCTCTACAGCCCGCTGCAGGTGAAGGTGGCTGAGACGATCGCCAACGCGACCAACATCACCCAATTCCTCGATCGCGACGCCAGCCCGGAGTTCGCCTCCAACGTGGCCGGCCCGCTGCTCGCCGACTTCCTGGCCGATCCCTCCTCGATCGATGACATCCTGGAGAACATGCAGGCCCAGGCCGAAGCGATCTACGGCGGATAGTTCGGAGGGGCGCCCGCTCGTTGCGACGGGCGGGCGCCCGTTCCTTCGCCAACCGAATGGGGTGAACCAGCCATGGCGGACGTGAGCCAGGGCACAATCAACGCACCGTCCAAACCGGGGCGCCGATACCGTCAGTTCGACGGCCGGGACAAGTGGGTGATCGTGCTGATGGCCGGGATTCCGGCCCTCCTGCACATCGGCCTGATCTGGGTCCCGACCGTCATGTCGATCGGGCTCTCATTCACCGACTGGAAGGGCATTCGGTTCAGCGATATCAATTGGGTTGGACTCAAGAACTACGATCAGATCTTCAACGTTTTCTACCGTGATTTTTACCAGGCGCTTCTCAACAACACGGTACTGTTGGTCTTCCTCTTCATCTTTCCGACCGCGCTCGGGATGCTTCTTGCCTACATTCTCGATCGTGACTTGCGCGGGTCTCGTATCTACCAAAGCGTGCTCTACGCGCCCGTCGTACTTTCGATGGCCGTCGTCGGCTTCATGTGGCAATCGGTCATCTATTCTCCCGAGAACGGCCTGGCGACCCAGATTTTCGGCGGCGGTGGATCGATCGACTGGCTCGGGAACCAGTCGTTCCTGGTCTCGTGGGGCCGCTACGGCATCTCCCACAATTTCATCGCCATCCTGGTCGCCATCGCCTGGCGGCACACGGGCTACATCATGGTGCTCTACCTGGCCGGTCTGAAGAGCGTCGATAACAGCCTGCGCGAAGCGGCCCGGCTCGATGGCAGCAACGAGTGGCAAACATTCCGCCACGTCGTTTTCCCGTCGCTCAAGCCGATGAATGTGGTGATTGCCGTCATCACGGTCATCGAGGCGCTGCGCGCCTTCGACAT
>JADLGF010000409.1 GCA_020849415.1 Thermomicrobiales bacterium | reverse complement strand
AGGGCAAGGCGTTGCTCCAGCGCGCGCCCGAGAATGGCGCCGTCCAGGAGGTCGAACTCGCTCCGGATAATGAGGAGTTCGTGCTTCGCCGCGGTGATCTGATCACCTACGTGCCGGGCACCGCCCTCACCTTCCGCAATTCCGGCACCGTGCCGGCCGTGATGCTCGCCGGCGTCATTCTTCCCGCCGGCGCCCAGCATCCGCCGGGACTCGTCTGGGTCGGGCAGCAGCCGACCTCCGCCGATCTCGCCGGCGTCACCTCCGAAGTGCTCGGAGATGGCATCGCCACCACCCTCCCGACCGGTAACGCCATCTGGTCAGTCGAGGAAGTCACCCTCGCGGCCGGCGCGCCCTTGCCGGCCAGCAACGATCCGGTGATGTACTCGCTCATCAACGGTCTCTTCGATTTCACCATCCAGTCCGGATCGGTGCAGATCTCCCGCATCGCCGAGCCGGGTCCGCGACCCGAATCGCCCGCCGGCGCCGCGGTAAGCCTGGCCGCCGGTGACGCCATGTTCTTCCCGAACGGTGTCAGCGAATCGGCCCGCGCCGATGTTTCCGGCGAAGCCACCTTCTACCGCGTCTCGCTCACCGCCGCCGCCGCTGACGGCGCCACCCCGGTGGCCTCCCCGCAGGGAAGCGCCACGCCGGCCGTGATCGCGATCGCCGCGACCGAAGCTGCGTCGACCCCGACCCCGGAACCGACCGCCACCGAAGAGCCGGAAGCGACCGAGGAACCGGAAGCGACCGAAGAAGCCCCCACCGAGGAAGCCGGCCTGCCGACCGAACTCGGCCCCGGCGTGATCGCGATCGCGAACGACACCAACATCCGCGTGCGCGATCAGCCCGGCACATCCACCAACATCATCGGCGCCATCAACACCGGCGATCGCGTTCGCATCACCGGCGAATCGCAGACGGTCGATGACTTCATCTGGTGGCCGATCGAAGGCGTCGATGATCCGTCCGTGGTCGGCTGGGTAGCCGGAGACTTCATCGATATCGCCGAAGAGCAGGACTAGTCCGCACCCACAATACGATGAACGCGGGAACGCCCCGGAACCGATCGGTTCCGGGGCGTTCCTCGCCAAGGAGGCAACCGAATTCATACTCCTGACGTAAGCAGGTAAGAGTTTTCATCAACGCCTCGCGCGGGAGTTCGCTGTATGCCGGATAGCCGGAACAACCGACTGCTTTCGGCGGCCCGCTCGATTGCCCTCATTACGGCGCTCCTCGCCGCTGCTCCGGCGTTCAGTGCGGGAGCCGATTCCGGCACGCCGGACGCATCCGAGGTCCCGACCCCCATGAGCCAGGCCACCACCGATGACGTCGTTTTCTCGCTCATCACCGTCGATACCTCATCGGATTCGGCCGTGGAAATCGGTATCCGCGCTGAGAACCGGGGCGATCTACCGGTGCGGCTCGAATCGAACCTGATCGAACTCTCCGTCGAAACGGCCGAAGGCGCGACGGACATCCGACCATTGCAATCATCCGCGCCGAAGCTTCCCTGCTCGATTGGGCCGGGTGAAACCCTCGCCGTCGTGTTCGCCTTCGAACTCGAACCGGGCGACACTGCCCCCTCGGTAAGCATCGGGCTGGTTGAGATCAACCGAAGCGGCGCGATGGTGATCTTCCCGCTGGCGCCCGGCGTCGGCGCCTCGGCGATCGGTGGCTCCGGCCAAGCCGGGGCTAACGCCGGCGGCACTCCCACGGCCAACCCGACGCCCGCTACCCAATCCGCCACCCCCGGCGCGTCACCGGAGGCGGATACCTGCTCGAAATGACGTGGTTGCGCCGCAACCTGATACCATCCGCGTGTTCTGGCGTTGATCCGGTCTGTACGGACGGCGCGTGACAATTGGCCGGGCGTCAGTGAACGCCGCTATTAGATAAAGGAAACGGGGGCAGACAAAGCATGGTGAACCGTGCAGTTCGGCGACTGGCACTAATGCTCGCGGTCGCGCTCATGTTGAGCGCATCTGTGGGGACCACGCACGCCAATCAGGGCAGCTACGACGTCGTTCGCATCGAGCAGGAAAACGGCGCGTCAGTCCTGTACCGCGTCTGGCTCACGTGGCCGCAATTGCTCCTCACCACGCCGGATGGCGGTGGCTGGGGCATCTTCGCCGCCCAGGCCGGCACGATCGACGCCCCATACAAGCTCTTCGCGGCTCGCTTCGATCCCGTCGCGGCCAAATGGTCGGGCGCTCGGGCGATCCCGGGCGGCAACATCCAGTTCGGCGCGGCCGGCGTGGTCGATGCCAATGGCATCGCGCACGTCGTCTTCACCGATCGGGTCGATGAAACCGACGCCCAGTTCGGCCGCGTGATGTACATGCGCACCACTCCAGAAGGTGGCTGGACCACCCCGGTCGCAATCAGCGAGCACGCCGATGCCGGTCACCAGCTTGCCGCCAATGTTGCGGTCGATGGCAACGGGGTCGCGCACGTCGTCTGGCAGGATCAGCGCAACGCCACTCCGGAGGCGCGCCTGGCCTCCCCGGCCAACGCTTCGATCGTCAGCTGCGAGTTGACCGCCGATGGCGTCTGCTCGGGCGATCCGATCCTCGTCACCACCCCGGCGACCGAGACCGAGATCGGCAATCGCCCGCGTCTCAGCACCGATGGCCAGCGGCTGATCGCCACCTGGTCGGTCTATCCGAGCTCAAGTGATGCCGATCTCGCTACCGCCACCAGCATCGCCTGGGCCAGCCGCCCCCTCGGTGATCCCGCCGCGGCCTGGGGTCCGACCCAGACCCTCGTGCAGCGGCAGGAGGACGCCATCGGCGGCCGGCTCTTCGACATCGCGACCGATCCGACCGGTGGCACAATCGTCGTCTTCGGACGCGCCTCCGGCGCCACCTCCCTCTACTACACCCGTCTCGCCGCCGGTACTGATACCTGGAGCGAGCCGATGCTGCTCGTTACCGGTGCGCGCGGCGCCTTCCCGAGCGTGACGGTCGGCAGCGATGGCACCGCCTACGTCGCCTACAACGTCGGCAGTGGCGATATCGTCACCGTCGCCGGTCTCACCGTGCCCGCCGGCGCCACCGGCCCGACCGCCGAAGTCGAAATCACTCCGGCTGAATTCGGCAGCCGCGGCCAGGCGGTCCTCCGCGCCGATGCTTTCGGCCGGGTCTGGGCGCTCTATGTCTTCGAACCGCTCTACTACGGCGATCTCGCCGCGGAGCAGGTGCCGAACGAGGTGCACGTGCTGCGTGGCGTTGTCTTCTCCAGCGATCCGGCCCCGGAGACGCAATTCGT
>JADLGF010000408.1 GCA_020849415.1 Thermomicrobiales bacterium | reverse complement strand
TGATGGCGGCCGGATTGGCGGTGCTCTTGCTGCTGGCGATCATCATCTGGGTTTCGGCCCGGGGGGATGGCCGGAGCGCGCAGGCGATCTGCCTCGATATCGATCCCCAGGAAGCGATCAACCAGGTGCTGAACGGCAATGTCGGCGCCGTGTATGTGCTCGTCGATCGCGATCATCCGGAGCTGGGTCCGGCCGCGATTCAGCTGGAGATGAGCGACCGGACCTGCCGCATCACCCCACAGGGGGTCGATCACCGCGACAGCATGCTGCAGGTGCTGGGAGCGATCGAGTACACGAACACCGTGGGTGAGAACCGGATACGGAGCGAGTACCGTCGGGAATCGGTGCCGGCCGAACTGATGGCCACCAACACCCCGACCCTCGATCCCAACGCCACCCCGTCGGAAACCCCGACGCAGGAGGCGATGACGGAATCCGAAACACCCACCACCATCCCCGCCCCCGAAGAAACCCCCACGGCGGAAGAGACCCCCACGCCGTAATTACCGTGTATCCCGGCACTGAAGTACCGGGCTGAGAACGGAAGTCCCTCCGTGACTGAGTTGTCGATTGCGGTACGCTTGCGAACAACGCAACGCAAGCGGAAATGCCCTCTCTGATCTGTTGATTCTCGAACGGAGCCTGCCATGTCGATCGGGGTGAATTGGGCGGGGAGTCATACCTTCGCGGCCAAGGTGTTGCATGAGCCGGAGACGGTCGATGAACTGCGGCGGATTGTGGCGAAAGCGCCGAAGATTCACGCCCTCGGATCGCGGCACTGCTTCAACGATATCGCCGATTCGGACGAACTCGTCTCCCTCGCTCGCCTGCCCCAGGAACTGACCATCGATCGCGCCAACAACACGGTTACGGTCGCCGCCGCCCTCACCTACGGCGAACTCGGCGTGGCGCTCGAGGCCGAGGGGCTGGCAATTCACAACATGGCCTCCCTCCCCCACATTTCGGTGGCGGGCGCGGTCGCGACCGCCACCCACGGTTCCGGGGATCGCTGCGGCAATCTCTCTACGGCCGTCGCCGGCATGGAACTGGTCACCAGTTCGGGCGACATCGTCCGCCTGACGCGGGGCGACGATGATTTCGCCGGCGCGGTGGTGCATCTCGGTGCGCTCGGGGTGGTCACCCGCCTGACGCTCGATGTCGAGCCGAGCTACCGGATGGCGCAGCAGGTTTTCCGCGATCTCAGCTGGGACGCCTTCGACGCGCATTTCGATGAGATCACCTCGGCCGGCTACAGCGTCAGCTTTTTCGCCGATTACGGGCCGACTATCGCCGAACTCTGGATCAAGGACCGGGTCGACGATGAGCACCCGTTCCAGTTGCGCGAGCACTACCTCGAAGCGCTCGCCGCCGATATCGATCTCCACCCGGTGCCGCGTCTCGATGCCGCCAATTGCACCGTGCAGCGGGGCGAGGCCGGCTGTTGGGCCGATCGCCTCCCCCACTTCCGGGTCGATTCGATCCCGGCCAGCGGCAACGAAATCCAGACCGAGTTCATGATCAGGCGGGAGCTCGCCGTGCCGGCGGTGCAGGCGCTGCGCGAGATCGCACCCCATTTCATCGACCACATCTGGACCGCCGAAATCCGCACCGCTGCCGCGGACGATCTCTGGATGAGCACCGCTTACGGTCACGACATCGTTTGCCTGCACTTCTCGTGGATGTTCGATCCACCGGCGATCGAGCGCTTCCTGCCGATCGTGCAGGCGACCCTCACCCCGTTCGAACCGCGACCGCACTGGGGCAAGGTGAACACCCTCCCGGCCGCCGAGGTGAACGCCCGCTACCCGAAACACGCTGATTTCGTTGCCCTCGCCAATCGCCTCGATCCCCGCGGCGCCTTCCGCAACGCCTACCTGGAACGCACCGTTTTCGGTGCGTAGTTCCGGGTACCTGGTTCCGCGTTCCGCGTCTATGTGTGTGGGACCTGGAGTGCTTGGTGATTAGTTTCACAGGGTTCAAAACCCTGGGCGCTCCGCGTCGCATACCGTCCAAACGCGGAACCCGGAACCAGGTACCCGGAACCTCGCGGCGCCAGCCGCGACCATACGCCCGCCATACGGCCCCTTCGGCATCATCGGTTCATGAACGGTTGGATGTGTCTCCAGCCGGGTGAATCGCTAACGCGGAAGGAGTTTTACGATGGTCGGGTATGAAGATTTCCTCGAGGATGCCGGTCACACGCGGCGCAGTTTGATAAAGGTTGGGGCGGCCACGACGGTGCTCGGCGCGGTCGGTGGCGGCGCGATTTTCCGGCGAGTCGCCTCGGCGCAGGATGCCACAGCGGTCGATGAGGAGACGGCCGCCACTGCGGTCAGTTGCCTGCTGACGCCGGAGCTGACCGAAGGCCCCTATTACCTCGATGACGCCCTGATCCGTCAGGACATCACCGAGGGCAAGGAGGGTATTCCCCTTAGCCTCCGGATCAACGTCGTCGATACCACCAGCTGCACGCCGCTCACGAACGTCGCTGTCGACATCTGGCATTGCGATTCCCACGGTTATTACTCGGGCGTCGAGGGGAACAATCCCGGACCCGATGCTGACCAGGCGGTGATCGAGGCGGCTGAAATCCAGACCTTCCTGCGCGGCGTGCAGATCACGGACGAAAACGGCGTCGCCGAATTCGCAACGATCTACCCCGGCTGGTACATCAGCCGCACGATCCACATCCACTTGAAGGTGATCGTCGATGGCGAGGCCGGCACCACCTACGAGAACGGCCACGTCGCCCACACCGGCCAGCTCTTCTTCGATGAGGAGACGACCGAAGCGGTGCTGGCGCTGCCGCCTTACAACGACCGTCCGAACGAGCAGCGCACCACTAACGATGAAGACAACATCCTGGCCGAGCATGAAGACGAAGAGGGCTTCCTGGTGTCGCTGACCCCGATTACCGGGGGCACGCTTACTGATGGCTTCGTCGGCGTGGTCACGATTGGTGTCGATCCGGAGGCCACTCCGTCCGGTGTCGAGGCCGGCGGCGGCGGTCAGGGTGGACCGCAAGGCGGCGGCCAACCGGGCGGAACTCCGCAGGGCGGCAACCGCCCCGGCGGCGACTAACACCCACACCCACCACGTCCTGACTCCTGACTCCTCGCATTTCGCGCTAGGATGAACGCCAGACCGAAGACGCGTCGAACCAGGGAGGCCCAGCCGTGAAGATCGTCGAAATGCGCGTCACCCCGATCGCGATTGCCGATCCGCCGCTGCTGAATGTGGCCGGCCTGCACGCTCCCTACGCACTGCGCAACGTGATCGAGCTCGTCAGCGAGGATGGCATCGTCGGCGCGGCCGAGGCGCACGGCGGGGAGCGCCTGCGCTCCGCCCTGGAAGAGGCGAAAGCGGATGTGATCGGGCGCTCCGCTTGGGATCTTGCCCGCCTGGCCGAAGTGATCGAGCAGCGCTTCACCGCCGCTCCCCGGGAGGCGCTGCGCGTCTCCGGCGCCATCGAGGTGGCGGCGCTCGATCTGGTCGGCAAGGCGATCGGCGTGCCGGTCGCGGAATTGCTCGGCGGTCGGGTTCGGGATGAGGTGCCCTTCTCCGCCTACCTTTTCTACAAGCTGGCCGGCGGTGGCGGCGAAGGGGACGATCAGCGCGAAGATCGCTACGGCGAGGCGCTCGATCCGGCCGGGATGGTGCGGCAGGCGCAGGCGTTCATCGCCGACTACGGTTTCGAGAGTATCAAGCTCAAAGGTGGGGTCTTCCCGCCTGATCAGGAGATCGCCGCGATCCGGGCGCTGCACGAGGCGCTCGGACCCGGCACCCCGCTCCGGATCGATCCGAACGGCGGCTGGACCACGGAGACATCGATTCGGGTCGGGCGCGATCTGAACGGGATTCTCGAGTATCTCGAAGACCCGACCAACACCATGGCCGGCATGTCGGCCACGCGTGGGGCGTTGCTGGCGGATGGGAACGCGATGCCGCTGGCGACGAACATGGTGGTCACCGCCTTCGATCACATTCATGAAGCGGTGCTGACCGATGCGGTGCAGGTGATCCTGGCCGATCACCACTATTGGGGCGGCCTGCGCGCCATCACCCAACTCGGCAGGCTCGCGCAAACGCACGGCATCGGGCTGAGCATGCACTCGAACAGCCACCTCGGGCTGTCGCTGCTGGCGATGGTGCACGTCGCGGCCGCAACCCCGCACCTCACCTACGCTAGCGACACCCACTACCCGTGGCAGGACGCCTCCGATGAGATCATCGAAGGGGGTCGCGTGCCGATCGTGGACGGCAAGATCGCCGTGCCGACCTGTCCGGGCCTCGGCGCCAACCTCGATCAGGATGCCCTCGCCCGGGGCAGGGAGCGCTACGATCGCTGCCCCTACCGCGAACGCGACGATCGCACCCCAATGCGCGAACGAGTCGACCCCAACTGGGAATTCAAGCTCGCCCGGTGGTGATA
>JADLGF010000407.1 GCA_020849415.1 Thermomicrobiales bacterium | reverse complement strand
CGATCAGTTCGTGACAGCGTTCGACTATCCGCGCGAAGAGCGGAAGATCACTGATGAACCGGCGCTGATGAGGTTCCGGAGCGGCTCCGCCGAACGTCGCATGCGCGTAGAAGACGGGGAGGAGCGTTAGGCCGATCCCGGTCTCTCTTGCGGCTGCGGCGATCCGGGCGGACATTTCGGCGGGATCATCGTACGGGACGCCATCTCGGTCATGGTGCAGGTAGTGGAACTCGCCGACCCGGGTGAAACCTGACTCGAGCATCTCCACGTAGGCGAGTTGCGCGATCGCTCCCATCTGCTCCGGCGACATCGTCAGCGCGAACCGGTACATCACCCGCCGCCAGGTCCAGAACGTGTCGGCGATCTCCCTGCCGCCGCGCGTCTCCGCGAGCCCGGCCATTCCGCGTTGAAACGCATGGCTGTGCAGATTCGGCAGTCCTGGAATGACGACGTCGTAGTGGAAGTCGGCAGGCTCGCCCGGAACTGCCGTTTCGATGTGGTCGATTCGGCCGTCTTCGCAGGTGAGTCGGACATCCCGCGCCCAACCATCCGGGAGCAACGCCTGGCTCGCGGTCACGATCGTCCGCGGCTTTTCTCCTCCGGGTTGCATGCTGGCCGTTTCCTCCGAATGCGTTTGCCGCCGATGCTTGCCACTTAGGTTCATCCGCAGTATATATGTATATACATTATTCGGCGACGAGCAAAGGGGGCGAATTGGAACACTCCCCAAACGCGACACACTGTTTGCGGAACGCGCGGCTGGCGACGCTCGATCCAGCGTTGCCCGATCTCGGCGTGGTCGAGCGCGGCGCGATCGTCACGCGGGGTGATCGCATCGCCTGGGTCGGAGCGGAGTCGGACCTCCCTGCGGGCTTCCTGGCCGGCGATGTGACGGTCACCGATCTCGACGGGCGCTGGGTGTTGCCCGGCCTGATCGACTGTCACACCCATCTCGTGCACGCCGGCAACCGCTCGCGCGAATTTGAACTCCGTCTCGCCGGCGCCACCTACGAAGAAATCTCCCGTGCCGGCGGGGGAATCGTCTCGTCAGTCAAGGCGCTGCGCGCGGCCAGCGAGGAAACGCTCCTCGCCGAGACGCTGCCTCGCCTCGATGCGCTGCTAGCTGAGGGTGTGACCACGGTCGAGGTGAAATCGGGGTACGGCCTCGATCTGGAGAACGAGCGCAAGAGCCTGCGCGTCGCCCGACAACTTGGAGAGGCGCGTCGGGTCCGCGTGCAGACCACCTTTCTCGGTGCGCACGCCCTGCCGCCCGAGGCGAGGGGTGACAAGGATGCCTACATTGGGCTGATCGTGAACGAGATGCTGCCGGCCATCGCTCGTGAGGGTTTGGCCGACGCCGTTGACGCCTTCTGCGAGGGAATTGCGTTTTCGCCGGAACAGGTGGCGCGGGTTTTTAATCGCGCCCGCGAGCTCAGCCTGCCGGTGAAGCTGCACGCCGATCAGCTCTCCGATCTCGGCGGCGCCCGGCTGGCGGCGGAGTTCGGCGGGCTCTCGGCGGACCACATTGAATACGCGAATGAGGATGGCATCGCCGCAATGGCGGCTTCGGGAACGGTGGCGGTGCTGCTGCCCGGCGCCTTCTACTTCCTGCGCGAGCACCGGAAGCCGCCGGTGGACGCCTGCCGCCACCACGGTGTCCCGATCGCCATTGCCACCGATGCCAATCCCGGCACATCACCGCTCACCTCGATCCTGCTGACCATGAACTTCGCGGCCACCCTTTTCGGCTTGACAGTCGACGAGTGCCTCGGCGGCGTCACGCGCGAGGCGTCGCGGGCGCTCGGGATGCTTGATGAGATCGGCACTCTGGAGGCCGGAAAACGGGCCGATCTTTCGATCTGGGAGATCGAGCGTCCGGCGGACTTGGTCTACCGCATGGGCTTCAACCCGCTATGGAAGCGCGTATTCGGAGGAATCGAATGATGGTGACGATCACACCGGGCGCGATGACCCTGGCGGAATGGAGCGCGATACATAGCGGCGCCGACGTCTCGCTCGACCGGAGCGCTCATGCCGAGGTTATCGCCAGTGCGGAGGCGATCGCCCGGATCGTGGCACGGGGCGAGCCGGTCTACGGCGTCAACACCGGCTTCGGCAAGCTGGCGAGCGTTCGCATCGAGGTCGAGGATCTCGCCACACTGCAACGGAACATCGTGCTCTCGCACGCGGCCGGAGTGGGGGAGCCGTCACCGGTGGCGGTGGTGCGCCTGATGATGGCGTTGAAACTCTCCAGCCTGGCTCGCGGATTCTCCGGCGTGCGGATCGAGACGGTCGCCCTGCTGGAATCGATGCTGAGCGCCGGTCTGACCCCGGTCGTGCCCTGTCAGGGTTCAGTTGGCGCTTCGGGCGACCTCGCGCCGCTCGCGCACATGGCGGCGACCATGATTGGGGTCGGGTCGATCGTCACCGCTGACGGGCGGATGCTTCCCGCCGCTGAAGCGCTGGCCGAAGCCGGTTTGGCGCCGATCGAGCTCGGGCCAAAGGAGGGGCTTGCCCTCCTGAACGGGACGCAATTCTCCACCGCCAATGCGCTGGCCGCGCTCTTCGGCGCGGAACGGCTGTTCCAGTCCGCGCTGCTGGCCGGCGCGTTGACCACCGACGCCGCCAAGGGTTCCGATGCCGCGTTCGATGCGCGTATCCACGCGATTCGCGGTCATCGTGGCCAGATCGAGACCGGCGAAGCGCTGCGTGCGCTGATCGCGGGCAGCGAGATCCGGCAATCGCACCTGGTGAATGACGAGCGCGTTCAGGACCCGTATTGCCTGCGCTGCCAACCCCAGGTGATGGGAGCGGCGCTCGATCTGTTGCGACAGGCGACCACAACGCTCGAGATCGAGGCGAACGGAGTCAGCGACAATCCGCTCATCTTCGCCGGCGAGGACACCGCACTTTCGGGCGGCAATTTCCACGCTGAACCGGTCGCGTTTGCGGCCGACATGATCGCGATGGCGGTTTGTGAAATCGGCTCACTGGCGGAGCGCCGCATCGCGATGCTGGTCGATCCGGCGCTCTCCGGTCTGCCGGCTTTCCTGACGCCGAATCCCGGTTTGAATTCCGGCTTCATGATCCCGCAGGTGACCGCCGCCGCGCTTGTCTCCGAAAACAAGCAGATGGCCTTCCCCGCCAGCGTCGATTCAATCCCGACCTCCGCCAACCAGGAGGACCACGTTTCGATGGCGGCGCACGGCGCGCGCCGGCTGCACCGGATGGTCGCTAACGCCGAGGCGGTGATCGGGATCGAACTGCTGGCGGCCGCGCAGGGGTGCGACTTTCACGCGCCGCTCCGGTCCAGCGGGACGCTGGAAACGATCCGGTCGCTCGTGCGCAGTGTCGTTCCCCATCTCGATCACGACCGGCACATGGCGCCCGAACTGGAGGCCGCCATCTCGCTGGTGCGAAATGGTGACTTGATCGCAACCGTCACCGGTGGTCTGCCCGGTCTTTGCGCCGAACCAACCCCCGTCTCGTAGCTCGTCATTATCCAGGGAGGTTCCCCATGGTCGAACTCACCGAAACCACCGCTCCCGTCGTTCGCGCGCCGCGCGGCGCTGAACGCAGCGCGAAATCGTGGCTGACCGAGGCGCCGCTGCGGATGCTCATGAACAACCTCGATCCCGAAGTGGCCGAGCGTCCGGCCGATCTCGTTGTCTACGGCGGGATCGGCAAAGCGGCGCGCGATTGGCCGAGCTTTCACCGCATCGTCGAGAGCTTGCGAGCGCTGGAAACCGACGAAACGCTGCTGGTCCAGTCGGGCAAGCCAGTCGGCGTCTTTCGCACGCACGCCGATGCTCCGCGGGTGCTGATCGCGAATTCGAATCTCGTCCCACACTGGGCGAACTGGGAGCATTTCAACGAACTCGATCGCGCCGGCCTGATGATGTACGGGCAGATGACTGCCGGTTCCTGGATCTACATCGGCAGCCAGGGGATCGTGCAGGGTACTTACGAGACCTTCGTCGAACTCGGCCGCCAGCACTACGGCGGCGAGCTCGCAGGGCGCTGGATTCTGACGGCGGGCCTCGGCGGAATGGGTGGTGCCCAGCCGCTGGCGGCGACCATGGCCGGCGCCTCGTGCCTGGCGATCGAGTGTCAGCAATCGCGGATCGATATGCGGCTGCGCACCGGGTACGTCGATGTGCAGGCGACAGATCTCGATGATGCGCTCGCCCGCATCGAAGCGGCGACGGCGACGAAGGAAGCGCTGTCGGTCGCGTTGCTCGGGAATGCCGCCGAGATTTTGCCCGATCTGGTCCGGCGCGGAGTGCGCCCGGATGCGGTGACCGACCAAACCTCCGCGCACGATCCGGTCAACGGCTACCTGCCGATCGGCTGGAGCGTGGAGCGGTGGGAGGCGTTGCGCAAAGCCGATCCGGCGCGGGTCGAGCGGGAAGCGCGCGCTTCGATGGCAGTCCACGTTCAGGCGATGATCGCCTTCCACGAGCAGGGCATCCCGACCCTCGACTACGGCAACAACATCCGGCAGATGGCGCTGGAAGAGGGTGTCGCCAACGCGTTCGACTTCCCCGGGTTTGTGCCGGCCTACATCCGCCCGCTCTTCTGCCGGGGCGTCGGGCCGTTCCGGTG
>JADLGF010000406.1 GCA_020849415.1 Thermomicrobiales bacterium | reverse complement strand
GAGGCGCTGGCCGGCTACATCTACTGGATCGTCACCGATCGCCGGGCGGCGATCGACGAGTTCCGGGTCGCCTGCCGGACTGATGACACCGAATTCCTCACGCGCAGCTGCGACGGCACGCTCGATCAGCTCAGCCTGAATCACATTCCCTGGTTTTGGGACCTCCAGAATCCCCTCATGCTCGACCGCTTCCTGCTCGGGGTGATCGAGGGGCGGATCGACCCAAACCGGCCGGCGGAATGACGGGTGCGGACAGCCTCGCCGCTTCATGATTCAATAACGGACAGCATTGTTTCGATCCGCGTTCCGGTGTGCGCGGTCGGTGGAAGGGATCGTGGGTGACCGAACGAACCGTTGGATCGACGCGCGTACTGATCGCGAATCGGGGCGAGATCGCGCTGCGCGTCATTCGCGCCTGCCGCGAACTTGGGCTGGACACCGTCGCCGTTTACGGTCCGGGCGAGGAATCGGCCCGGCACGTGCTGGCGGCCGATGACGCCTATCGCATCCCGGAGAGCGCTACGCTACCGTATCTCGACATCCCGGCGATCCTCGATATCGCCGCTCGCTGCGGTGCGTCGATCATCCACCCCGGTTACGGGTTTCTGTCCGAGAACGCCGCCTTCGCCGATGGGGTGGTCGGCACGGGCCTGACCTTTGCCGGACCCTCCGCCGCGGCCATGCGCGCGCTGGGCGACAAGATTGCGGCCCGGAACGTCGCCATCCGCGCCGGGGTGCCGGTGGTGCCGGGCACCGCAGATCCGGTTGCGTCGGTTGATGAAGCGCGCGCCTGGGCGGACGTAAACGGCTACCCGGTGGCGGTGAAAGCGGCCGGTGGTGGTGGCGGTCGCGGGTTTCGCGTCGCGCTCGGTCCGGACCTGCTCGAAGATGCCTTTCTCGGCAGCTCCGGAGAGGCGAAGCGCTACTTCGCCAACCCCGATGTCTTCCTGGAGCGCTACGTCGCCAATCCGCGCCACATCGAGGTGCAGATCATCGCCGACGGCCACGGAAACGTGGTGGCGCTCGGCGAACGCGATTGCTCGGTGCAGCGGCGGCACCAGAAGCTGATCGAGGAGACGCCATCGCCGATCGTGACGCCGGAGTTGCGGGCGCGGTTGCTCGATTCGGCGGTGAAGTTGGCCAACGAGGTCGGCTACGTCAGCGCCGGCACGATCGAGTACCTCGTCAACGACGCTGGCGAGTACTTCTTCCTCGAGATGAACACGCGCATCCAGGTCGAGCACACCATTACCGAGATGGTGACCGGCATCGATCTGGTCAAGGAGCAGTTGCGGATCGCGCAAGGCGAGGCGTTGTCGTTCACGCAGGCCGATATCGATCCGCGCGGTCACGCCATCCAGTGCCGGATCAACGCTGAGGACGCTGGCCGCGACTTCGCCCCGACGCCGGGCGTTTTGACCGGCTACCGCGAGCCGGGCGGGATCGGCGTGCGGGTCGACAGCGCCATGGAGACGGGCGCGGCGATTCTGCCCGCCTACGATTCGATGATTGCCAAGCTGGTCACGTGGGGACGGGACCGGGATGAGGCGCTCGATCGCATGTCGCGTGCCCTCGGCGAGTTCGTGATCGAGGGTGTGGCGACGACGATCCCCTTCCACGCCCGCGTGATGGATCACCCGGTCTTCCGGGCGGGTCAGGCGACGACTGCGTTCGTGCCGGAGCACCCGGAGGTCATTCCGGAGCCGCAGGTGGTGACACCGGCGGAGCCCTCGGACGATCAGGCGCCGGTCGAAACGGTGATCGAGGTCAACGGCCGCCGGCTGAAGGTGTCGATTCACGGCGGCATCGCGCTCGGCGCCCCCGTTGCCGCGACCAACGGCAACCGCCCGACGAAGCGGGGCGGAGCGGGCAAGAAGAAGGCCGGCGGCGGCGATCTGCTCGAAAGCCCGATCCAGGGTACCGTCATCCGTCTGAACGTGGCCGAGGGCCAGCAGGTCGCGGCTGGCGAACTGATCTGCGTGGTCGAGGCGATGAAGATGGAGAACGAGATCACCGCCCACAAGGCGGGCAGCATCACGGCGCTCCACATCGCCCAGGGCGCGTCGGTCCAGATCGGCGGCGCGATCGCGGATATCAAGGACTGACGGGTTCCGGGTTCCGAGTTCCGGGTTCGGGGTTCGGAGTTCGGAACACGCGGGTCCTGGCGGGGCGCGTAGGCTCGAAGCCTACGCCTGAGGACGGAAGGGCCTCCGGCCCTTTGGGTTGCGCCCGGCGGATCGGGCACGATCCGACGGAACTCGGAACTCGGAACTCGGAGCGACGTGCTCCGCACGTGCGAACGTTCGCGCCCCGGCTAGACAGGCTTCGTCCCGTGCCCGTATTCTGATGCGGGCAGGCGACTCCTTCGTTTTGCGCAAGGACAATCGGGACCACCCGATTTCGAGCCTGCGAATGTGGTCGCCCCCGCACGATTGAGAATCACCATCTCGTCTGCTGCGCGGCGCGGGAACGGCCATGATGACACTCCAACCGACATCTGAACGCGCCCTTTCCCACGCTCCTGTCATGCTGACGGAGGCGCTGGCTGGACTCGCCGTTCGATCTGGCGGGCGCTACGTCGATGCCACCTTCGGCGGCGGCGGTCACACCCGGGTGATTCTCGAACGGGGTGGGGTCGTGCTCGCTATCGATGCCGATCCCGCCGCCGCAATCCGGGCGAACGCGCTGCGCGAGTCGCTGGATGAGCCGGATCGGTTCACCTTCGCCGCCGGCAATTTCGGGGAGATTGGCGCGATCGCGCGCCGCTCGGGGTTTGATCAGGTCGACGGGGTGCTGTTCGATTTCGGGTTGAGCAGTTTCCAGCTGGACGATCCGGAGCGAGGGTTCGCCTTCCGTTTCGACGGACCGCTCGACATGCGCATGAACCCGGCGGTCGGGGAATCGGCCGCCGATCTGATCGCGCGGATATCGGAAGCGGAACTGGCACGGCTGATCAGGGAGTTTGGTGAAGAATCACGCGCCCGGCAAATCGCGCGCGGTATCGTCGCCGCGCGGACGAGAGAGCCAATCATCGGCACCGCCCGGCTGGCGGCGGTGATCGAGGCGGCGGTCGGGGGCCGGCGCGGGGCGAAGATTCACCCGGCCACGAAGACCTTCCAGGCGATCCGGATCGCCGTCAACGACGAAATCGGCGCCATCGAACGGGGTGTCCGGGACGCCATCGAGCTGCTGGCGCCGGGTGGGCGGCTGGTGACGATTGCGTTCCACTCGCTCGAGGATCGGCCGGTGAAATCGATCATCGCTGCCGAGAGCGCCGCCTGCGTCTGCCCGCCGGAACAGCCGGTCTGTACCTGCGGCGCGGAGCCTCGTTTGAAACGGGTCGGTGGCAGCAAACGCTCATCGGAACTCGAAATTGCGCATAATCCACGGGCGCGCAGTGCGGTGATGCGCGTGGCCGAGCGGCTTCCGGGAGGGAAGCGGACAGACCGGGAGGATCGATGAGCGCCGTATTTCTCTCTGAATTGCTGCGCCTGGGGGGTGTCGAGGTTCGGGGTGAACTCGATCCGGCCACCCGCTTCCGGCGCATTGCCTATCACTCGAAACGGGATGTCAGCGGTTCGCTCTTCATCGCTTTGGTGGGTGAGCAGGTCGACGGCCACGTCTTCGTGGCCGATGCCGCCGCGAACGGCGCGGTGGCGGCGCTGGTGGCGCGGCGCTGGGCCGACGAGCAAGCGAATCCGCCGTTGCCGCTGCTGGTCGTCGACGATCCGGTCGCCAAGCTCCAGGAACTCGGCCGCGCCCGGCGCGAACTCCTGCCCGAGATGCTGGTGGTCGGGGTCACCGGCAGTGTCGGCAAAACGAGCACCAAGGAGATCATCGCGTCGGTTGTTGCGCGGCAGTTCCGTACCTTCAAAAACCCCGGCAATCTCAACAGCGAGATCGGGCTGCCGCTGGCGATGCTCGAAGTGCCGCCGGAAACGGAAGTCGGCGTCTTCGAGATGGCCGGCGCCTGGGTACTGCGCGAACTGGCGCTGATCGCCGATATCGCCAGGCCGAAGATCGGCGTGGTGATCAATGTCCACCCGGTCCACCTGGAGCGGATGGGTTCGATCGAGGCGATCGCCGACAGCAAGGCGGAACTGATCGAAGCGCTTCCGGAGGATGGCATCGCTATCCTCAACGGCGACGATCCGATCGTCCGTACCTTTGCCGATCGCACCAGGGCCCGCGTGCTTACCTACGGCCTCGATCCTTCAAACGACATCTCGGTCAGTAACCTGGTCACCCTTGGGCTGGAAGGCTCCGAATTCTGGGTGCACATCGAGGGGGAGCGGTACTACATCAAGGTGCCGATGATCGGTGGCCACGCCGTGGAACTGGCCCTGGCGGCGATTGCGGTCGGGCACGCGCTCGGCATGCACATCTCCGAGATGCTCCCGGGATTCGCCGACGCGACCACCCAGATTCGCCTGATTGTGACGCAAGGCCCGAACGGCTCGCGCATCCTCGATGACACCTACAACGCCAGCACGCCGTCGATGCTCTCCGCGCTCTCTCTGCTGGAAGAGGTCGGCGACAAGCGCAAGCTGGCCGTACTCGGCGACATGCGCGAACTCGGCGAGGTCAGCGAGATCGAGCATCGCAAGATCGGGCGGCGGGTGGCGGGCATCGTCGATCGTCTCTACACCTACGGCGAACTGGCGCGGACGATCGCCGAAGAGGCGATTCAAACCGCGGCGATCGAGGGCCGGGAAGTCGAGGTCGAGAGCTTCGCCGCCAATGAAACCGAGCGGCTGATCGAAACGCTTCGGGCGGAACTCGCAGCGGGCGATCTCATGCTCGTCAAGGGATCGCGCGGGCTCGAAATGGAGAACATCGTCGCCGCCCTGCGTGAACCGGCGATCGAAGAGGAGGACGGACCGTGAGCCTGATCGGTGGTTATTCCGATCTGCTGACGCCGCT
>JADLGF010000405.1 GCA_020849415.1 Thermomicrobiales bacterium | reverse complement strand
GCGTCGAGAATGAGTTCGTTCGTTATCTCCACGGCCGATCGTTCCTGTCGCGTTCACTCGCCGGTACGCCGGCGTCCAGATTCGCGAACGCGCCCCGGGCGGCCGGTCCGCTCGGAGCGCGTTCGGGTTTACGGGTGGATTTGCCTAGGCGTCTTCGCTCGGCAAGACCACGACGTTCTTGTCGAACCAGACGGGCAGGCGGCCGGTCCACGGTCCCTGCCGCGTTCCCTGCAGCCAGGGCTTCTGCAGGTAGACCTGCACCCAGTTCCCGAGCGGAATCGCGACGGCGTTGCGGAGCGCGAGTTCCTCGGCCTGGCGGAAGAGATCGTTGCGAGCGTTCCGGTCCGATTCGGCATCGGCCCGCTCGACGAGTTCATCGAACTCGCGGGAATCGGCGCCCGGATCGAAATCGTCGGTCGCTTCGAGATCGGCATTCCAGTTGAACACGCCGCGCATCGCCGCCGAATTCGAGTGGAAGGCGTCGGTGAGCAGGTGGGGCGTCTGCGTGACGTTCCACCACCAGAAGGCATCGATCTGCCGCCCGCCGGCGTCCTGCTGGCGATTGAGAATCTGTTCCGAGGTGAGCGTGTCATCGACCGTGATCGGGAAGCCCGATTCGTCCTGGATTGCCTGGAAGAAGGCCAGCCAGCGCGAGCGCTCGTCCGGTGTCTCCTCGCTCGGCACAAAGAAGGTCATCTCCGGCAGCCCTTCGCCGCCCGGGAAGCCCGCTGCCTCGAGCAGATCGGCCGCCTTGCCGGCGTCGTACCCGAGCCCTTCCGGACCCTGATACCCGTCCAGCTCGGCCAGCACCGGCGGCGAGAAGGTGGTCGTGGGGAGCCAGGTGCCCTCCCAGAGCACGTTCGCGAAATGCTCACGGTTGCAGGCGTGCGCCAGCGCCTGGCGGACCCGGACATCGTTGAACGGTTCCTGCAGGAAGTCCATGCCGAGCGCGCGGGTCGAACCGGAGTTCTCGATGCGCATGATCTCCTCGGCCAGGTCGGGATCGCGTTCGACGGTCGAGAGGAGCGAGATCGGCACGTCGACCAACGGCGTTTGATCGTTGCGGTACATCTCGAGGGCTTCGGCGTCCGCGTTCTGCCCGGAGGCGATCTGCCAGACCAGCCGCACCAGCGAGGGCGAGTTGCCGCCGTAGTGATTGGTGTTCGGTTCCATCACGATCCGCTGGCTGGGGTCGAACTCGGTGAAGCGCCACGGACCGGTACCAGCGTCACGCAACGGGAAGTCAGAGGTCGTCTCTTCCAGCACCGCGGGATCGACCACATTCCAGACGAACGCGGCCAGGTACGAGGGGAAGAAATTGGCGGGCTGGCTGAGTTTGATCGTGACGGTTTGATCGTCCGGCGCGGCGAAGCCGATATCCTCGCTCTCATCCGCGACATACGCCTGGTAGCCATCGACCAGCGCCATGAACGACGCCATCGGCGAGAGGTTGGCCGGCTCCAGCGCGCGCTTCCACGAAACGAGGAAATCGCCCGCGACGACCTGCTTTCCATTGGCGTATTTCGCGTCCGGCCGCAGCTTGAAGCTGTAGGTGAGGCCATCGTCACTGACCGCGAACGATTCGGCCAGATCGAGCTGGACGGCGCCGATTTCGTCGAACCGGAGCAGCCCGCCCCAGACGTTCGGGAAGAGGTTCCAGAACGGACCCCAGTTCGGCGCGCGGTGCGGATCGAGCGTGACGGCCTGCCCGAACGGATTCCACGGAATCGTCAGTTCGACGTCGGAGAGCACTTCGCCCGATTGCAGCGCGGCGGCAAGCCGCCCGTTGGAAGACGCCGGGGCCGCCGACGTGCCGGTCAGGCGCAGCCCCATGGCCGCGCCGGCCACGACAGCGCCCCAGCGCAGGACGTCGCGCCGGTTGCCGGCGGGGGCGCTCGCCGCAAACGTTGAGTAAAGGTGGCGTGCCGATTCGGCCGGATGCTGGTCGTGCGCCATTGAACGCTCCTTTGATATCGACGAAGCGGCGCGATCCGCGCCATTCCCTGGTTTACGCCGGGATCGCGGGCGATTCGCCCCGCCCGCGCAGGATTTGTCCCGTTGAGCATACCAGCCAGCGCGATTGAATCGCGTCTGGAATCACACTCAACGGCTGGAACGAGCGGCGCGGTGAAATGGTTACCGCCGCCCGTTCCGATCCTGATCATTTCCCATAAGCCTGACCGGCTAAGGTTCCGGTATGTACAGGTACCCCTGCCCGCCCATCTCGTCACCATCATTGAAGAAGGCGAACGCGAGGGCCGGTCCCGTCACCGGGCTCGCTCCGACACCGAACGCGCCGGTACGCGGCGTCGCCGGCGGACCGGCCTGAATTGACGCGATGTCGACGTAGATCAGCAGGCTGCGCTCCGTCGGAAGGGGCGAGACGACGGTCTGGAAGCGCTCGGAATCGACCAGCGCCGACTCCGGTTCGGAGGTGAGCACCGTGCCGCCACCGCCGTAGCCGATGACGAGCTGATCGTTCACCACATCGAGTTCGAGATTGCCGCTGCCGATCTGGACCTCACTGATGCCGGCCGCATTTGTCGCGGCCGCCGCGCCGAAGAGGAAGCCGGCGATGAAGGTCAACGACTGGACCGATTGCGACAGCGTTTGCGGATCGCTCGATTCAGAAACGAACCCGATCGTCGATCCCGCGGCCGTCCCGCCCGCGTTCCAAACGCCGATCAGGAACTCACCGTCGATCAGCTCGACGAGATCACCGCGCAAGTCGATACCAACGAAGCTTTGAGCGAGCGCGAAAGCCTGATCGACGACTGACTCGAAATCGGTCGGTAGCGGTTCCGGCGTGGCAGCCGCCGGCTCATCGAGACTCACAAACACGTCGGAAACTGCGCCGAATATGAGATTGAAGGCGATGGCGAGCACGCCGTCGAGCAACCTGGTGCCGGCGAGATCGCTGCCGCTGATCGCGACCTGCGTCTCGGCCGGGAGGTTGCCGATCAGGTTCGAATCGAGATGATCGCCGAAGGTCCGGACGGCCCGCCCGTCCGCGCCAACGGTGCGAGTATCGATCCGGACTCCATCCGTCTCGCTGCTGACCGTGAACGCGGTGACCGCATCGGGGCCGCCGGGGATGAAGGCCTCGAGCGCCGGGCCGATCACATCGAGTTCGCGACCGTCGTCGGCGAGCTTCGGACCATTCAGCACGCCGACGATCACGCGCTCATCCGGCAGCGGCGCCAGCGCGGCGTCGAAGCCATCGATCTCCACGATCGACTCGCCGATGCCATCGGCGCGATCGATGATCGGCTCCAGCTGACCCGGGGTGAAAGCGACAGCAACAGCATCGCCCGCCGCGACGATCGCCACGCCGGCTTCGCCCGTGGCGGCATTGCCATCGATGTAGCTGATCTCATAATCGCGGTACGTTGTGGTTTGGACGCCGGCGCCGCGCG
>JADLGF010000404.1 GCA_020849415.1 Thermomicrobiales bacterium | reverse complement strand
GGAGTTGTCAATGCGTTCATTGCGGCGAGCATGAGTGATCTCGCGACCCCTACACGCCGACATTCCCGCGCGGTGAAAAGCTCGATCACAAAGGGGCAATCAGGAACATCGGGCCAAGGGGCTCGCCAAACGACCATGACGGCCCCGATCAACTCGCCGTTCAAAACCGCGACAAGTGAAGCCTCCGGGATCAGCTCACCATAGTCGCCCTCGAACGAAGCCACGATATCCGCGACCGCCTCTTCCAGGCTGGAACAAGCCACTCCCGGATCGTACGCCCGGAAATAGAGGGCCCCGAGTTCTTCGGATTCGTCGCGCGAACAGGGGCGGATCGTCCAACTCGTCGCCGGCGAAGGTTTCGGGGGATGGGCGAGTGGAAGATCGCAGACGAGGATCGGCATCAGCCGTTCCGTTCCGGAATCAGGTCCAGCTGCCGGGCGAAGGCGGTGAGTGAATCGGCGAGGATTTCTGGTTCCTCACCGGCGATGAAGTGACCGCCGCGGGAGAGTTCGTGCCAGTAACGGATATCTGGATAGCGGCGGGCAACCAACTCCCGCGGCGCGCGCTCGATCCCCTGCGTCGCCACCAGGGTTACGCCCAACGGCACATCGATGGTCGCGTCGGCCGGTAGTGGTTCGAGATAGTGGTTGTTGTCGAAATAGGCGCGTCCGCCATAGTTGACCGTCTGCGTGAACCAGTAGACCGAGAGATTCCCAAGCACCAGATCGCGATCGACGGCGTCAAAGAGGTTGCCGGTGGGCGATGCGGTCCAGGTGTGCCACTTCTCCAGCAACCAGGCCGCCAGCCCGACCGGTGAATCGTTCAACCCGTAGGCGATCGTTTGCGGTTTGGTCGATTGCACCGCGGCGTAGCCGCTGTCCTCGGCGCTCCAGGCCTCGGCATAGGTGAGGAACGCCCGCTCGGCATCGGACAGATCGGGCGAATCGACCGTGACCGGCGCCCGGGCGATGGCTGGCTCGGTGGTGTGATACGCGAGCACCCGCTCCGGATGGTGAAACGCCAGCCGGGAGGTGACCGACGCGCCGTGATCGTGCGCGTGGATCATGAATCGCTCGTGTCCGAGCGCGTCCATGAGCGCCAGCATTACCTCAGCGATCCGGGCCGAGGTGAACCCCCACTCCAGCGGAATTTCCGAGAAGCCGTAGCCGGGCAGGCTCGGCACGATCACCTCGAAGCCGGCATCGGCCAGGAGCGGAACGATCTCCAGGTACTCGACGAAGGAACTCGGCCAACCGTGCAGCATCAGCAGCGGTGTCGAGGTTTCCCGGCGGCTCCCGACGCGGATCAGGTGCAGCCGAAAGCCGTCGAGATCGATCAGGTAGTTCGGCAGCGCGTTGATGCGTGCTTCGAACGCGCGCCAGTCGAAGACGTTCGCCCAATCGGCGGTCACCGATTGCAGCCAGCCGAGCGGGACACCGAGATCCCACCCGGCATCCCGCACCTCTTCCGGCCAGCGTGCCCGGCGCAGACGCTCCCGCAGATCGAACAGATCGACGTCAGGGATTCTGACCTCGAACGGAATCAGCTCGCTCACATCGCCTCCTTCGGCGAAACGCACCACATCGTGCGCCGAATCCTACGCGATCATCCGTTCTGTTGCGATCATCGCTCAGCTACTGGTTTGCGCAACCGGTTGTAGAGCGCGATGGTCGGAGCGAGCACCGCCGCCGAAAGGAGCAACGCCGCGCGCAACGACACCGCGCCGCCAACCCAACCGTACATCGGCCCGCCCGATGCCTGGCCGATCGCGTTCGCCTGCCCGGTCATTGAAATCACCGTGGCCCGAGTGGAGGAATCGAGATGACGATTCAGCCAGGCAAGCTCGACCGGCTCGTGAATCACACTGATGATGGTTCGCACCCAGAACATTGCGAACGCCATCAGCAAGCTGCCGCTCAGGGCGAACACAATCAGGGCCATCACCTGACCGCCAGCGCAGAGCGCAAGCAATCGGGCCGGATCACCCGAGCCAAGGGCACGCGCGCCGCGCCGCTTGAAGAGTTCAGACGCGGCCAGGCCGAGAAACGTTGCGACGAGCCCATTCAGTCCGAACCAGATGATCGGATCGTTTCGTCCGAACAACGCCGGGAAACTGAACTGCTCGATGCTAAAGGCGATGCTCAGGCGATCGAACGCTTCGGCCGCGAGTCCGGCGACCAGGCTGATGAGAATGATCGTTCGCACCACCGGCCGCGCCATGGCCAAATGCCAGCCTTCCCGCAATTGTCCGCGCATGTGCGACAGGGTTGAGCGTTCTTCGGGCGGAGCCGGTGACCAGTTGTGCTCGCGCATCAGCACGCGCAGCGTCACGGCCATCAGGAGCATGACGATCCCGGCTGACACCATCGGCGTCTGAATCTGGATCAGGGCCAATCCCACCGCCGCCGGCGTGCCAATAATGATCCCGATCAACCAGGCCTGACGACCGCGCAGAAAGACGGGACCGGCGGCCTCGGCGCCGATTTCATCAACGAGCCAGGCTTCGGTGGCGCCGCTGGTGAAGGTGTAGCCGATCCCCCAGAGGAGTTGCGCGGTCATGGCTGTCCAGAAGGCGGGAATTCCGCCCTCGAGCACGTAGGCGAGTCCGATCAGGGCGATGCCGATGAGCACGGACAACCGCCGACTGTAGAGATCGGCCACGATGCCGGTCGGCGTTTCGAAGACGAAGCAGGTCACTTCGAGCACCGTGCCGATCAGCACCAGCTGTAGCGGCGACAGACCGATGACGGTCACGTGATAAACGAGTTGGACGGTGAAGAAGAGACTGAAGCAGAGAGCCTGACCCGCCATCAGCAGGACGTAGACCGAGACCGGATTATTCAGCCCGTCTTCCATCGCTCGATTGGAGAACATGCGGTTTCAACTCCCACATTGCAGGCAACACGAAATCCCCGCGGTCCGTACCGCGAGGTGGTCCTCATCGCGCAATGTGGGGGCTACTCGGACGGAGTGTTATGGAAGATGATTGCTACCCGTTCTCCACCGGGCTCATCCCACCATCGCGCAAACAAGTGATGACTGACATGGATGAACCTCCAGCGAAGCGTTGCGTAGCTGAGAACGAGCGAATAGTAGCGCACGCGGAGTCTGGAGTCAGAAAAACTGGAAGCTCGACGCAAAGGCAGGTCACTGTTGTGGCACCTTCGCGTCAGCAGTGCCGGAGGCACGTCCCGCACCAGCCCCGTACTTCCGAGCAGGAAACCCCACCCAACGCTTGACTCCAGCCCCCGCGTGCTGCTCAAGCCTCGGCCACGTACTCCGCCAGGTGCTTGCCAGTGAGGGTGGAGGCGTCCTTGACGAGATCGGCCGGGGTGCCCTGGAAGACGATCTGGCCGCCATCGTGACCGGCGCCCGGGCCGACATCGATGATCCAGTCAGCGTGGGCCATCACCGACTGCTGGTGCTCGATCACGATGACCGATTTGCCCGATTCCACCAACCGGTCGAGCATGCCGAGCAATTGATCGACATCGGCCAGGTGCAGGCCGGTGGTCGGCTCATCCAGGATGTAGAGATCACCCTTGTCGGCCATGTGGGTGGCCAGTTTCAGGCGCTGACGCTCGCCGCCGGAAAGGGTCGTCAGCGGTTGGCCGAGACTGACATAGCCGAGCCCGACATCGGCCAGCCGTTTCAGAATTGTCAGCGCCGGCGGCACCTTCGCCTCGCCGGCGCCGAAGAAGTCCACGGCTTCGCTGACCGGCATCGCCAGCACCTCGCTGATGTTCTTGCCGCCGAGCTTGTACTCGAGCACCGCCGCCTGGAACCGCTTGCCCTCACACTCCTCGCAGACGGAGGAGACGGTCGCCATGATCCCAAGTTCGGTGTAGATCACGCCCGCACCGTTGCAAACCGGGCAGGCGCCTTCCGAATTGGCGCTGAAGAGCGCCGGCTTGACACCGTTCTCCTTTGCGAAGGCCTTCCGGATCGGTTCGAGCAAACCGGTGTAGGTGGCGGGGTTGCTGCGGCTGGAGCCTTTGATCGGCGTCTGATCGACCGCGATCGCGCCGGCCGAAGCGGGAATCGATCCGTGAATGAGCGAACTCTTGCCCGATCCGGCCACCCCGGTGATCACGCAGAGCACGCCGAGCGGGATATCGACATCGACCGATTTCAGGTTGTTGGCGGTCGCGCCCCGGATTTCGATCTTGCCGGTCGGCTTCCGCACCTTCGTTTTCAGCGGCGTGCGATCGGCCAGGTGGCGGCCGGTCAGGGTGTCGCTCTTCCTGAGCTCCTCGACGCTCCCCTCGAAGGTGATCTCACCCCCGGCCGAACCGGCCCCGGGTCCGAGATCGACCACGTGATCGGCGATCACGATCGTCTCGGGCTCATGCTCGACCACCAGCACGGTGTTCCCTTTGTCGCGCAGTTGCCGGAGCAGGTTGTTCATCCGCTGCACGTCGTGCGGGTGGAGGCCGGTGGTCGGCTCATCGAAAACGTAGGTGATATCGGTGAGCGCCGATCCGAGGTGGCGGATCATCTTGGTGCGCTGCGCTTCGCCACCGGAGAGGGTGCCGGAGGGACGATCGAGCGAAAGGTAGCCGAGTCCGATCTCGACAAACGAATCGAGCACCCCTTGCAGCGTGCCGAGGAGCGGCTTCACGGTCGGCTCGTCGAGTTCGCGCACCCACGCGGCGAGATCGTTGATCTGCATGGCGCAAACATCGGCGATGTTCTTGCCCTTGATCTTCGAGGAGCGCGCCGCCTCGTTCAGCCGGGTGCCGCCGCAATCGGGGCAGGCGGTGAAAGCGACCGCTCGCTCGACGAAGGCGCGGATATGCGGCTGCATCGCCTCGGGGTCCTTCGAGAGCATCGATTTCCGGATCTTGGGGATCAACCCTTCGTAGGTCAGGTTGGCGCCGACATATTTGACCTTGGTCGGTTCCTTGTAAAGGAAGTCGTGCAACTCCTTTTTGGTGTAATCGCGGATCGGCTTGTTCGGATCGAGAAAGCCGGACTCACTGAAAAACTGCACGTTCCAGCCGCCGGCGTTGTAGCCGGGAATGGTCAGCGCCCCCTCGGCGAGCGACTTCGAATCGTCGTAGAGCTGGGTGAGATCGATGTCGTTGACGGTGCCGTTCCCCTCGCAGCGCGGGCACATGCCGCCCTGCACCGAGAAGGTTTTCACCTCGACCTTCTTCCCCTCTCCTTTCTCAACGACGATCGAACCGCCTCCCTTCACCGATGGCGTGTTGAAGGAGAAGGCGTTGGACGAACCGATGTGGGGTTGGCCGAGGCGGCTGAAGAGGATGCGCAGGATGGCGTTGGCATCGGTGGCAGTGCCGACAGTCGAGCGCGAATTCGCGCCCATCCGCTCCTGATCGACGATGATCGCCGGCGTCAAGCCTTCGAGCAGATCGGCATCGGGCCGGCCCGCCGAGGGCATGAACCCCTGCAGGAACGCACTGTAGGTTTCATTGATCAGGCGCTGTGATTCCGCGGCGATGGTATCGAAGACGAGCGAGCTTTTGCCCGAGCCCGATACGCCGGTGAAGACGGTCAGCCGCCGCTTCGGGATTTC
>JADLGF010000403.1 GCA_020849415.1 Thermomicrobiales bacterium | reverse complement strand
CGGTGGGATTCGATCGATCGAGCCGGTATCGTGCCGTTGCCGGTGCAACGACCGATTCCGGTCTGGATCGGCGGCTACGTCGAAGCGACGCTGGAGCGGGTCGGACGGATCGGCAATGGGTACTTTCCGAGCGGTTCGGTGAAGCCGGACGCGGATGGTCGCGCCATGATCGAGCGGCTGCGTGGCTACGCCACGGCGGCCAGTCGGAACCCCGACGAAATCGGCGTGCACGTGCAACTACCGGTCGGTAGCGGCACGCCCGACGACTGGCGCGCTCGCGCGGATGGCTGGCGGGAACTGGGTGTCAGCGACATCTCGGTCAACACCATGCGCAGCGGTTTCACCACTCCCGCCCAACACCTCGCCGCTATCGAACGCGCCGCTGCAGTGCTGATCGACGGGCGTTAATTGACCGGAGGCCCGCCACTGGCGGGCCTCCGGTACGCGTAGTCCGTCGCCGGATCATCAATCGTTGCGGCGTTTCAGCGAATGGTCGAATTCGGGAGATGACCCCGAATCGAGCAGACGATCATCGTCCGGTACGATCATCTCGTCGCCCGCGTCACGCTCCTCATCCGGGAACTGATCTTCGAGCCTTGGAACGTCGTCAACCGCCGGTATGAGTTGTCCGCTGGCGCCAGCGACCGGTTGAATCTGGCCAGGTTCTTCGAGGACTTCCTTGTCCCGCATTGCGAACTCCTTTCAAGAATCCGTTATCGCATCGTCGCCCATTGCAGCCGATCTGTCAGTCACGGAGACCACACCGGATGAAAGACACCGTGGTTTTCGATCGGGTGGAAAGAGCCCGGAAAACGAAAAACCCGGCTGTTCGCCGGGCCTCTGGTGGGCCGCCAGGGATTCGAACCCTGAACCTGCTGATTAAGAGTCAGTTGCTCTGCCGTTGAGCTAGCAGCCCGCACGGATGTTACGCCATTCGGCCCATCAGCGTCAACGAAAAACGGCTTCGGATGCACCTTTTTTGCGGTTGGGTGCGTAATTGGACTGCAAGACCTGCGGCTCGCCGGGAAGCAAATCGGCCGGCGCCACTTGTGGTGACGCCGGCCGATTCGATCGCTGGAAAGCCCTCTTCAGGCGAGGGTCGGGTGCTGCTTGTGCCAGTTCTCGGACTGCTCGTATGCGTGCGCGACCTTCAGCATCGTCGCCTCATCGAAGGCCTTGCCGAAGACCTGCAAGCTCACAGGCATCCCCTCACTGAAACCGCACGGAATCGCCACACCCGGAATCCCGGCCATGTTCGCCGGGATGGTCCATATGTCGGCAAGGTACATGGCGACCGGGTCGTCCGTGCGGGCGCCGATCTCGAAGGCGACGGTGGGGGAGGTCGGGGCGACGATCGCGTCGACCTCCTTGAAGGCGGCGTCGAAATCGGCCTTGATCAGCGTGCGCACCTTCTGCGCCTTGACGTAGTAGGCATCGTAGTAGCCGGATGAAAGCGCGTAGGTGCCGAGCATGATCCGGCGCTTCACCTCGGGGCCGAAGCCCTCACCGCGTGTGCGCTCATACATGTCGCGCAGTGAACCCGCCTGCTTGGAGAGGCCGAACCGCACACCATCGAAGCGGGCCAGGTTTGCGCTCGCTTCCGCCGGGGCGGTGATGTAGTAGGTGGCGAGCGCGTATTTGGTGTGCGGCAGGCTGATCTCCACGATCTCCGCGCCCAGGTCCCGGAAGCGGGCGATGGCGGCATCGGTGGACGCGGCCACACCCGGCTCCATGCCGTCCACCCGGTATTCCCGCGCCACGCCCAGCTTCATGCCGCACAGATCGCCGTTCAGCCCAATGGTGAAATCGGGCACGTCGAGCGGCACCGATGTCGAATCGTGCGGATCGCAGCCGGAAATCGTGCCGAGCATCATCGCCGCATCTTCAACGGAGCGGGCGAACGGGCCGATTTGATCGAGTGAACTGCCGAAGGCGATCAACCCGTAACGGGAAACGCGACCGTAGGTCGGTTTGAGGCCGACGATGCCGCAGAAGCCGGCTGGCTGGCGGATCGAGCCGCCGGTATCCGAACCGAGCGAGAGCATCGCCTCACCGGCAGCGACCGAGGCCGACGCTCCGCCCGAACTGCCGCCCGGCACGCGCGTGAGGTCCCACGGATTGCGCGTCACGCCGTACGCCGAGTTCTCGGTCGAGGAGCCCATCGCAAATTCGTCGGTGTTGACCTTGCCGAGGAAAACGGCGCCGGCGTCCCGTAGTTTGGTCACCACGGTGGCGTCGAACGGGGATTTGTAGCCTTCGAGGATTTTGGAACCGGCGGTGGTCGGAGCATCGACCGTTACCAACACGTCCTTCAACGCGATCGGGATGCCGGTCAGGGGCGCCGCGTCACCGGCGGCGATCCGCTTGTCGGCGGCGGCGGCCTGCTCGAGCGCCAGATCACCCGACCGATGCAGGTAGGAGTGCACGCGTTCATCGACGCGATCGATCTCACGCAGGTGCGCTTCGGTCAGTTCAACCGAGCTGATCTCGCCAGCGTCGAGTTTGCGACGCGCGTCCGCGACGGAGAGCCAAACCAGGTCGCTCATGCTTCGCCCTCATCCCCGCCGCCGAGAACGGCGTCGACCTCGAAAAAGCCGTCGGTGTGTCGCGGCGCGTTGCTGAGCACGAGATCGCGCGGCAGCGATTCCGCCGCCACGTCGTCGCGCAGGACGTTGGAGAGTTCGATCACCTGGGCGGTGGGGGGAATGGCCTCGG
>JADLGF010000402.1 GCA_020849415.1 Thermomicrobiales bacterium | reverse complement strand
GCGCATCCAGGCGGACGCCGTCGAGCCGGCCGCGCCACCCGAGGGATTCACATCCATGCTCGGCGAGATCGTGAGTGTGCCGCTTACGCTGCGGCCGCTCGTCACGCCGCGCGCGGTGATGGTGTGGTTGCCCTGAGTAAGGTAGGGGATCGTCGATTTGACCAGCGCCGTGCCGTTGGAAGCGACGGAAACCGTGCGCCACGGCGTGCTGGCGCCATCGATGGACAACCGGACCGATTCGTTCCCCAGGAAGCCGCCCAGGCTCAACTGGAACGGCGAGGCGACGTTCCCGCTGGTGGGCGTGACCGTCAACGCGGCTGTCCCGCCGATGCCGAACGTGGCCGAGATCGTGGTACTGCCGGCGGTGGCGACGATCGGGTAGGCGCCGGCCGCGGCGGAGGGCACGTTGAAGGTGCAGGTGATCGATCCGGTGGAGGACGTCGTGCTGTTGCACAACGTCGTGCCGCTGGACGAGCCGCTCTGGTTCCAGGCGACCCGCACCATAGTCGAACTGGGGAAGCCGCGCACGGTAGCGGTCACACTGTCGCCCGATGCGCCCTGATCCTTGCTCAGGGTCATGCTCGGTTGCACCCAGAGGGCGCCCCAGGCGGTGCGGCCACTTGCCTGGCCGACCCCACGGTAGTCGTGCTGTCCGGTGGTAGAGGAGGGCATCGTGACCGTCGTGACGCCGGTCCCGTTCGCGTTCACTCGCACCGAGCCGAGCGCGTGGGTGGAGGATGAGCTGTGATGGAAGATCAGGCTGACAAGTTCACCCGCCGCAAAGCCCTTGACCGTCACCTCGATCGAGGTGCCGGGCACACCCGAGATCGGTACCCGCTGGATCGAACTCGAGACGCTGAATGCGCCGGTGGTGTTGCGGTTGCTCGTAACTCCGCGCGCAACCACCTGGTGGCTTCCGCCGGTGGCATCCGGCACGGTGAAGGTGATGCGCCAATTGCCGGCTGAGTTGGCCGTCGTTTGCCCGATCCGGGTTCCGCTCGTGCTGTCCCAGAAGACATCGACCGTTTCGTTGGCGGTCATGCCGGCGCCGGTGACGACCACCGATGTGCCGGCGGTGCCGGAGCTGGGGGCGTTCGTCAGGCCGAGCGGGCCGGGCGTGGTGCTGAGCGGCGGGAGATCGTCACCACCGGCGGGATCGACCCAGAAGACCCACTTGCCGCTGAGCGACCCCTCTCCACCGGCGCCGCGCGCCTTAACCTGCCAGGCGTACTGGCCGGTCGTGAGGGTGGGTGTCGTCCAGGATGTCGTGGAAATCCAGCCGCTGGCCGGGGAATCGTTGATCCAGACGCGGTATTCGGTCGCACCGGTGGATGCCGACCAGCTGAGCGTGACCACTTGCGACGTGGCGTCATAGGTGACGCCGTGGCCCGGCGCGAGGTGCACGGGCGGGGAGGGCGGATTCTGGTCGTTGGCGAGCACCACGTTCGACGAGGTGAAGGCGGCGCCACGATGCTGGTTGACCGCTGATTCGGTCTGCGCGGCCAGGCTCACCCCTTCGATCGCCTGGCTACCGGAAAAGGCAACCGGGTTGCGATCCCAGTTGCCGCCATCGTTCGTCTGCCAAAGGGTGACGTGCAGGTGCGGAAAACCGCCGTTGCCGGCCTGACCCGAGGGCGCCACGGTGCCGAGGTATTGCCCCTGCGTCACCCGCTGACCCGCCGCCAGTCCCGGCGCGAGATTGGTGTGGAAATAGGCGTAGGCGTAACCGTCTTCAAGATTGATGCTCATTCCACCGTAGGCCTCGTCGACCCAGCGGATGACGCCGTTGACCGGCGAGAGCACGGTGCGACCCGCCGCGGAGCTACCGTCGGAGGGTACGAGATCGAACGAGTATTTGTATTGCCAGTACTGGCTGCACGAGCGGGTTCCGGAGGGATCATCCCGCAGCGTCTGGGCGTTGCAGTTGTAATGACTGCCGCCGGCGGCTGGATTGGTGTTGTACCCCTGCGATACCGACCAGGATTCACCGGCCGGCACCGGCAGCTTGATGCTCGAGTGGTGCGCTTCGGCGGTTTCGGCCGCGAAGGGGCCTGGCGCCGGGATCAATCCGGACAGGCCAGTCAACACGAACGAGAAAACGAGCAACCAACGCAGTACATTGACCGGTTGCAAGCGGCGACGCGCCAGCCCGCGCGCACTCCGCTGGGAACCCCGGACTTCCCGATTCATAGCGTGTCCTCCACGGCCATCGTGGTTGCGCCCGATCGTTCGAGCCGCCCGCGCCTCACGGGTGAGCGGACGATCGGCGCATCGATATACGGTTGATGGGGGAATCGTCCGGGTCGATCTCCGGAACGATCAGGCCACGCCGTTGAAGCACAATCCCCAGCCAGGATGGTGTTCGCGGATTGCCGCCGGCAGCCAACCGGACCGGCTCTCCTCGATTCGTGAATCGGCGAACACCGTGTCAACGTTGCCCACCGCGCATCCGGTTTTTCGACGAACGATCCGTCAGGAACGTCGTTCGAAACGGACAGATGGACGCGGCGATCGACGCCATAGTCGGACATCTCGAAAGCAACGACAACCCGGCGCCGCCGGCTCGAACCGGCAACACCCCATATGTACATGCCGCGTACGGGAGCGCGGAAGTGTACGTACATAGTGGTTGTACATCATTATGGGAGTCTTGGCTACGAAAGGGGCAGGGTCGAACGTCCCGATCGGCTCCACTCCGCCCAGCCACGGTCATAAATCTCGACCGACTCGAACCCGGCGGCGCGCAACGCCACCCACATCTGGTTGCAGTCAGAGCCGAACCGGCCGTAGAGGATCACGCGCTGCTCCGGAGTGACGCCGAACTCAGCCAGCGCCTGCCGGGTGGCCGCGGGATCGAATGAAGCGAGCGCTCCGGAGAGGTCGAACACAGGGTTGGTCCAGGGGACGCGGATCGAACCGGGGATGATCCCGGTTTCGAATTGGCCGTCCATGGTGTCGCGCCGCTCATCGTCGGTGCGAATGTCCACGAGCGTGACCTGGTTCGTCTCCAGTAGTTCGGCGAGCCGCTCCGTCGCCACCCAGAAGCCCTCGGCCGGCGAAACGATCGGCGCTTCCCGTTGTTGCGGAGCACGTTCGATCGTATTGGAAGTCGCTAGCCCGGCCGTTTGCCAGCCAGCGAAACCGCCATCAAGGAGAGAAGCCTGTTCGTGACCGATAAAGCGCAGGAACCAGACGATGCGGGAGGCGCGGCGAGCATCGACGCGGTCGTACGCAATGACGTGCGAGTCGGCGCTGATGCCGTGGCGTTTCAGCCAGTCGATACGCTTGCCCTGACCGTCGAAATCGCTGCCGATGTCCTTCTGATTGAGCACGGTGCCGTAGAAGTCGTAGTCGCGCTCGACGGTTTCGAGCCAATATGAGTGGATCGCACCCGGAATGTGGGCGCTTCGATAATCCCTGAGGTCGCTCACGTCGATCACCAGCAGGGCGGGGTCGCCAACAGCGATGCGCTCCGAGAGCCAGTCGGTCGATACGAGGAGTGGAGTGTCCTCCGGTGCCTGCGCGTGCACCCGTGCGAACCACGCGCTACCGACGAGCGGTACCATTGCCGCAGTGGCGAATCCGGAGAGCAGATTCCGACGAGAGCAGCGTTCGATCATGTCGCCAATGATAGCAACGCCGGCGCGACGGCCCCGGGGAGTTTCCGCATGGTGCGCAATCGATTCGTTCGCTCGTCGCTGATTCGGTTCGCCATGGCGGGCCTCATCGCGCTGGTCGCGATCGGACTCGCCTCATCAGCAATCTCCCCGCCGCCGCCGGAACCGCCGGTTGTGATCGAACACGAACCTGATGAGATCGTGGCGACGACGTTCGCGAATCTCGAAACGGACGCCCGGCGAGCCGACCTCGATCGGCCAATGTCCGATCAGGAGGTCTCCGCCCGGTCGATCGCCGCCGTCGAGGCGGTGGCGCCGGCGGTAGTGGTCGTGCGCCGAATCGGCGACGCTGACACGCCGGAATCAATTGGGAGCGGGGTGGCTATCGACAGCCGGGGCCACGTCCTGGCGAGTCTGGGTACAACCGGAGAAACCGGCGAGATCCGGGTCACCTGGCCGACCGGCGAAACGGCGCCGGCGCAGATTGTGCGTATCGATCCGCGTTACCGGGTGGTGCTGCTCCGGGCGGAGGGTGGGCCGCCGGCGTTCGCGACGCTGGCCGGATACCCGGTCCGCTCCGGCGACCGGGTGCTGGCGATCGGTTCGCCCCTGGAAGACTTCAACTACACGGTCACCGCCGGAATCGCCGGCGCGATCGGGGTGACATTGCCCGGGGTCGGCGACGGGCCGGGCATTCCCGATCTGATCCAGCACGACGCCGCCACGAATCCGGGTAACGAAGGCGGGCCGATCGTCGACCTGAACGGCAACGTGGTCGGCATCAACATTGGCTCGATCGTGCAGGAACAGGATGATCTCGTTCAGGG
>JADLGF010000401.1 GCA_020849415.1 Thermomicrobiales bacterium | reverse complement strand
TGAAGTTGGCCGGAAAGGTCAGCGTGCCCGATGCCCGCCCCAGCGTCACCGTCCGGTCTTCCAGCGGTTGCCGGAGCATTTCCAGCGTCGCGGCGGCGAATTCCGGCAATTCGTCGAGAAAGAGCACGCCGCGGTGCGCGAGGCTCACCTCGCCCGGTCGCGGCCACGATCCACCGCCGATCAACCCGGCGCTGGACGTACCGTGGTGCGGCGACCGAAACGGCCGCTCCCGCAGCAACGGCGTATCGGCCGGCAGCAATCCGCGCACGCTGTAGATGCGGGTCACCTCGAGCGCCTCGTTGATCTCCAGTGGCGGCAGTATGGACGGCATCGCCCGCGCCAGCAACGTCTTGCCGGAGCCGGGAGGTCCGCTCATGATCACGTTGTGAGAACCGGCGGCGGCGATTTCCAGCCCGCGCTTGACCTGCTCCTGCCCCTTGATCATCGAAAAGTCGGTGGCCGTGAACGTCGGCTCAGCCGCGGCGACTTCCGCCGGATCGAACGGCTTGATCGGCGCTTCGCCGGTCAGGTGATTGACGAGATCGGCCAGGGTCCGCAACCCGTAGATCGCGATCCCCGCGATCAGCGACGCCTCCGCCGCGTCATCGAACGGCACAAAGGCTCGCTTCATCCCCTTGGAAGCCGCGGCCGCCACCATGGCGATGATCCCCGGCGTGTGCCGCACGATGCCATCGAGCGAAAGCTCACCGACGATCAGCGCATCGCCCAGATCAGCGACCACCTGCTCGCTCGCAAGGAGCATCCCGACCGCGATCGGCAGATCGTAAACCGGCCCCGATTTCTTCAGATCGGCTGGCGCCAGGTTGATCGTCACCTTGCCGTGCGGCACGAACCCGCCGCTGTTGCGGATCGCGGCCCGGACCCGCTCCTTGCTCTCCTGAACGGCGGTGTCGGGCAACCCGACGATCATGATGCCCGGCTGTCCGTTGCCGATGAACGTTTCCACCTCGACGAGCACGCCATCGACGCCGACCACGGCGCAACTGAACACCTTCGCAAGCACCGCGGCGCTCCCCAACGAAATGCAAACATCTGTTCCAATCAGAATACCCGATTGTCGTCACGCCCGCACAACGAAGCCCGGCGGGTCAGCGCCGGGCTTCGTGTTCTCAGTCCGGGATCGGGTCAATGCTCGACGAGTATCGTCAACCCCCCGACCAGTTGCTCGTAGCGATCGTATTGCCGCACCTCGATGGCGTGCAGATCGCCTTCCTCGGCGTAGGGTGACCGCTCCACCACCAGCACCGCCGGTTGCACCCCACCGGGGTCCAGTTTGACCTCGAGATGCTGCGTCGTCCGCCCGAACCCGGGCTTGCCTCCGGGACGATATTCGCCGATGGTCACGAGCTCCTTCGTGAGCTGCATGCCGAAGCTTTGAAGCGGCTCCCGGCCGAAACGGGCGAACCTGACCCCGGCGCTCCCGCGGAGCCCGTTGAGTTCATCGCGATCGCGCACTTCCTGCGCCACCACGAACAGCACGCTGCCCTCCAATGCGTTATTCACGATGGTGAAGGGAAAGATCAGTTGCTGGGCCTGCATCAGCGCCACGATGCTGATGTTCCGCTGGGCTATGTGCCGGTCGCCCCGGACATCGAAGATCGGTCCGTCGGCGTAGGTATCAGGCGGGAACGAAAGGCTCACCCGCGCCAGAATGCAGGCGTGCCCGGCGTGCTCCGGATCGGGCACCCACGGAATGTGGATCACCGCCGACGAATAGCCATCGATTGTCAGGTAGCCGGCGCCGATCGGGATCGTGGTGGCCGGCGTGAACCCGGTCGAGGGCGTACAGAAGAACGCATCGACCAGCGCGTCGTTCGCGGGAATGCCGCAATCGTTGGTCACCCGAATCTCGACCTGATTGAGCTGACCGGCGATCGCTTCCCCACCCCGGGTACCGTTGGGCTGGATGATCACGATGTCGGGGCTGTACCAGTGTTGCAGGGCCGTGGGGAGCGGCACATCGCCGTTGTCGCTAATGTGATCGCGAATGTAGAGCCGCGTTCCCCCACAGAACTCGCCCTCGCCATGTCCTTCGCGCATGGTGGCCTCCTAAAGGTCGATGTAGTCGACATCGACCGGGTTGTTCGTTTCGATGTTGGCCGGATCGTGCGCCCGCCAGGTCTTCCATCCGTAGCCGCGATCGCCATCGAGGTTGAGGTTCGGCACATTCCCGACCCGCTGCGCGATCAACCGGGCGGTGAACTCGACCGCGTTGCCGAGTTGCGCCGTCTTCCACGTCTGCTGGTCGATATCGTGCGTGAACGCGAAATCCAGCCCGCTGTTGGGATTCGGGTTGTACGGCCCCTTCGCGTCGAACAGTGTTTCGATGAACGGATCGTAGTCGTACGGTTGATCGATGAACCCTTCCGGGAAGGCGCGCAGGAACGGAATCGGCGCCGGTTCGGCGTAGTGGTCTTCCTGAATCACGTTCGGGTACACCAGATGGTGTTCGGTCGTGCCGAAGAGATCGTGCTGCTCCTGTTTGCGCGGGTAGATCGAGAACTGCGCTCCCGCGCCGCCCGTCAGGTGGGTGAAGGCGGAGTTGACGAGCGCCAGCCCCCACGGGTGCTTCGCCAGATCCTGCGGTTCCGGCAGGAAGTAGGCGCCGAGCACCATGTAGAACCGGAGGTTTTCGTAGATCTCGAACAGCGCCTTCTGCAGCTGGTAGATCAGCCACTTCAGCAGCGCCAACGCCTCGGTGTGTGGCAGCGTCAGGATGTCGCCCGCGTGATCGACGAGCCATTGGCCGACATAGATCGCCGATTCCACCAGCCACTTCGCGAACTCGAACAGCGCAGCCAGGATCGCCAGCGGGTTGAACCCGCCTCCCGGCGATGGCACGCTCGGTGGGGAAGGGAATCCGCTGACGAAATCGTTGATCAGGCCGGCGGCGGCGCTGCCCGGCGGCGGCACCGGCGTTGGTTTCAGCATCGCCCCGCCACCGGTCACCCGGACGAAGTACTTCATGAAGAGCCGATAGGTCGTGTCGACATCATCCGGCGAGAGGAACGGCGGATGATCGATATCGTGGAAGACGTTGTGCATCGCCTTGCTGAACATCTCGGCGAGATCATTCGGCATCGCCTGGTTCCCGAAGTCCATCAAGCGGTGCCAGTGGCTGCTCGAAATGGCATCCGCGCGGTACTGATCGTCCGGCGTGATCTTGAGGCAGGCGAAGGTCTGCGCGTTGTCCTGATATCGCTTGCGCGCGTAAGCGTCGATCCAGTTCTCGACCAGCTTGTGCCGGTGCCAGTGCGTGCGAAACGGACCGCCGACGATATTGTTGACGAACGGATGCCCAACCACATCGGTCGCGATGTGGCTGATGTAGCCGAGCGCGTAGCGCCGGAGATCATCGTTATCGGCGAGATTCCAGAGTTCGTTGGCGAACTGACCGGTCCGGCGGTAGTGGAGCATGTCGATCCAGTACCAGTTCTTTTCCGGTTCGCCCTGCTGGATCTTTGGATAGAAGGGATAGAACAGGTCGATGTGCTGCGTGGCGATGTTGCCCACGGCGTTGAGCGCCGTGCTCGAAAGAAGCGCGACCGTGTCGCTGATCTGCTTGAGCAGCCCTTCGAGCAGGAGTTGATCGAGGAATGCCACCGCGTCATCGATCGCTTGCTCGATCGGTGCGACCGTGTCTTCGTAGAAGGTGATGAACGGTTCGAGCTTGTCGTAGACATCGAAGACGAGGTTGAGCAACTCATCGAGCGGCGTACCGTACTCGACGAGCGAGAAGAAGAGGAAGTCGGGTCCCATACTCCCGAACGCCGTGTACGGGCTACAGGAGTCCTTGTCGAGCAGATCGGCCAGTTGGCTGCCGGCCGGATCGATCTGGCGCAGCATCGCGCTCATGCGCTGCTGCACGATCAGGTGCACCATTGAACCAGGCATACGCGCCCTCCCTCGGCGTCACGCAAGAAATCCATCGAATCTCACGGATGAGTCAGGGGCGGATCGTGGGCGTGCCCGATAGAGATTGGTCGAGCGGAACGCGGGTATTGGGGGATAGTGTGGAACACTTTAAAGCCCCTCACGAAATCGACCGGTCCTGACGCGAAGCGCGACGGACGCTGCATGCGAGGGGCTGAGCGCCGTGTCATTGAACATCTGTC
>JADLGF010000400.1 GCA_020849415.1 Thermomicrobiales bacterium | reverse complement strand
GAGAGCGGTGCGATTCAGGGCATCGTCGATCTGCCGGTGGCGCAGGCGGTGCCGTTGGAAGGCTCCGATGCGGTCACGCCGATCATCGTGCCGACCAGCAGCATCCACATCTTCGAACTGCTCGGCAAGAACCACGAGGCGATTCGAGGCGATGCCCGCGTTCGCCACGCCATCGCCCACTGCCTCGACAAGGAGACGATCAAGAACCTCGTCTTCTCCGGCCAGGGCCGGCCGAAGTGGTCGTTCGTGCCGGGCGACAGCTGGGCCTACAAGGAATACGAAGGTTACGCCTACGATCCGGCCCGCGCCGCGGAATTGCTTGAGGAAGCGGGGGTCAGCGATCTCGAATTCACCGTGCTCGTGATCAGCGGCTTCGGCGAGGGTGAGCGCGCCGCCACCATCTGGCAGCAGGGTCTGGCCGAAGCTGGCATCACCCTGAACATCGAGCTGCAGGAGATCTCCGTCTGGCTCGATAACTACATCAACCGCACGTACGATGTGATCTGGAACGTCTTCCCCGGCTTCGCCGATCCGAACTACTTCGTGTCGTTCGGGCTTTCGCCGCACCTCGGCGACGGCTGGACGAACGAAACGGCTCGCGATCTCGCCGTGCGCACCAATCAGGTGATCGATCAGGCCGAGCGGACCGAGCTCTACCACCAGCTGCAGGACGAGTTCGTCGCGGACCTGCCGATCCTCGTCATCCAGGAAGCGCCGCAGGCGTCAGCGACCGCGCCGAACGTTTCGGGCTGGGAGATCAACCCGCTCGGATCGGTGCTCCTGCGCAACGCGACCGTCGGCGAATAAGCAGAACATCACGATCAGCCGGGAGGAGCGCGGTGGCGCTCCTCCCGGCGTGAGGGGCACATGGGACGGTACGCTGCGCGCCGGTTGCTGGAAGCGATTCCAACGCTTTTCATCGTATCGGCGCTTGTTTTTGGTTTGATGCGGATCGCCCCGGGCGATCCAGCCGCCATGCAGATGGGCCGCGAGGCGGCCAGACCGGAGAACGCCGAAAAACTGGCGGCGCTTCGGAGCGAAATGAAACTCGACCGTTCCATTCCGGTCCAGTACGCCTATTGGCTCAGTGATCTCGCCCGGGGTGATTTCGGCACGTCGTACCGCAGCGGACGGCCGGTGATCGACCTCATCACCGAGAAGATTCCCGCCACGGTGCAACTCCTCGTCGGCTCGATGATCCTGGCGCTCGCCTTCGGCACGCCGCTGGCGATCCTCGCGGCGCTCCGGCGCGGGAGCCTGGTCGATCGCGGCGTAATGGCGTTCGTCAGCGCCGGCTTGGCGGTGCCCTCCTTCTGGCTCGGATTGACGCTGATTCTCCTGCTCAGCGTCCGGTGGAAGATGCTGCCGCCGGCCGGCTACGTTTCGGTGTTGGACGATCCCTGGACGGCTTTGAAGCACATGGTGATGCCGGCGGTGACGCTCGGCGTCTACCTCGCCGCCACCCTGATGCGCTTTCTCCGGGCTGACATGATCGAGGTGATGGGCACGGATTACATCCGGACCGCCCGCGCCAAGGGCCTCCGCTCGCAGCGGGTCGTTACCGGGCACGCCATGCGGAATGCGATGGTGCCGGTGCTGACCATCGCCGGTCTGGAGATCGGTGCGCTGCTTGGCGGCTCGGTGATCATCGAGCAGGTGTTCGGTTGGTCGGGCGTCGGCTGGTTGATCGTGCAGGCGGTGTTCGACCGCGACTACCCGATCGTCCAGACAGCGGTGCTGTTTGTGGCCGTCGGTCTGGTGCTCGTCAATCTGCTGGTCGATCTTGCGTACGGCTGGCTAAATCCGCGCGTCCGCGCGAGCTACGGGCGGTAGGAGGGATCGATGGCAACCGTTGCCCGCCAATCGGCCCTGCTGCCGCGCGAGCGCACTGCACCATCGCGTTGGCGCCAGCTTTGGTCGTTTTTCCGTGATCCCGCGGTGTTCCTTTCGTCGATCGTTTTGGGACTTGTATTGCTCGCGGCGATCGCGCCGTCGGTTCTGCAGCCGTTCGATCCGAACAAGATTGGGGTCGGTCCGGCGCTGGTCGGTCCGAATCGGACCCACCTGTTCGGCACCGATGATTTCGGCCGGGACATTTTCAGCCGCGCGGTCGATGCCGCCCGGCTCGAACTGACCATGAGCATCGGCGGCGTGGCGCTGGCGGTGTTGATCGGCGTGCCGCTTGGGTTGGTCGCGGGATATCGCGGTGGTCTGGCCGATTCGCTGCTGATGCGCATCCAGGACGCAATGCTCGCCTTCCCCTCGATCCTGTTCGCGATCCTGGTGGTGGCGGCGCTCGGCGCCTCCCAGCGGAGCATCGTGCTCACGGTCGGCGCGATCTTCATCCCGCGCTTCGCCCGCCTCGTGCGTGGAAGCGTGTTGACGCTGAAGGAGGAAGAATTCGTGCTGGCGAGCCGGGCGGTCGGCGCGACCCCGACCCGCGTCATGGCCCGGCACATCCTGCCGAATTGCATCGCCCCGATTCTGGTGCAGATCACGCTGACGGTTTCGGTCGCGATCCTGATCGAGGCCGGCTTGAGCTACCTCGGGTTGGGCGTGCAGCCGCCGGCGGCGACCTGGGGCAACATGCTGAAGCAGGCGCAATCGTTCCCGCGTCAGGCGCCCTGGTATGTGATCGCGCCTGGCGCCTGCATTTTCTTCGTCGTTCTTTCGTTGAATCTGCTTGGCGATGCGTTGCGGGATCGGCTCGATCCGCGCCTGCGCCGGCTCTAGTCGAGGGAGAAGCTCGATGACCGCGACCGAAGCCTCAACCGTTGCGTCCGCTATCACACGCGCAGAAACAGCTCGGCGAAACGGCGTCGGTTTCCTGCTCCGTTCGATCGGACCGGACGGATCGGTTGCCCGCACCGACGCCCGCATCACCTGGTACCGGGTGCCTTGGGCGCTGGCGACGGCCGGCGAAACCGAGGCGGCGCACCGCGTCCTCGCGTGGATCGAGCGGGAATGCCTCGATGATTCGGGTCGTTTCCACGGCGGGATCGAACTCGACCCGGAACTGAATCACACCTCGAATACCTATGGGGAAACCTGCCTGGCCTACGGCGCCATGCTCCTGCGGCGTTTTGACATCGCCCGGAAACTGATGACCGCCGCCAGCGCCGGCTTCGATCGGGAGACCGGCGGGGTCTACATGGATCGCCGATTTCAGGCGGCCGATTCCGGCCAACTCCTCTTCCTGACCAGCCAGTACGGCATGTCAGCGGCGATCACCGGCCGAATCGACGAAGCGCGGGTCGTCGGGCAGTGGCTCGAAAACATCTGGAATGCCCAACCGGAACTGCCTGGCACGCTCTACACGATGTGGAGTCGATCGTGCGGGTTGATCACGGAAGCGCCGGCCGGGGAGAACCCGAAGCACGTGGCGGAGATCGCCACTGACGAGCAGCAATACCACTACAACGGCGGCATCGCCGCCGCTGCCCTGACGCACATCTGGATGGTGACCGGGGAGGATCGCTGGCTCGACCTTGCGAAGCGCTACCAGGCGTTTTCGATCGAAGCCACTCCGCTCCAGTTCAACACCCGGCAGGTCTGCAAAAGCGCCTGGGGCTCCGGACTGCTAACCCTGGCAACGCGAAGCGCTGACTATCGCGAATGGCTGGTCAAGATGGCCAACTGGTTCGCCGAACTGCAAATGCCGGATGGCTACTGGACCAATACCCCGGCCCTCGATCCCAACCCGACCGAATCACGCAAGGTCGAGATCACCGCCGAGTTCGTCGTCCACCTAGACACCGCGATCGCCGCATTGGCGACGATCGAGGCGTGAGGTATTAGGCATGAGGGAAAAGCGCAATCAACTCAGTCCCGAAGGGACTTTCGGTTGGTTTAGCCAGGCATTTCAATGCTTGGCTGAGCAGCCTACCGTTCCACTGGCCAAACACTCGGCATCGTTTTCGGCAACGCCTCCGGTTCGGTGACGGTCTTGAACAGCTTCAACCCGCGGGCCTGGTAGTTGTTCAGCGCGGCCGGTTGGCCGTCGAGTGAACAGGTGTGCACCCAGACCCGGGTCGTGCCCGGAAAACCGTCCCAACGTTCACCGAGCGACCAGCCGGCCCGGATCGCCTCGGTCAGCAAGAACCCGCCGAGGCCCTTCCCCTGGAATCCCGGCATGAGACCGAAATAGACGATCTCGACGGTCCCGGCGCCGTCACCTTCCAGCTCGAAATAGCCGGCGGGGGTGCCGCGATCCAGCAGCACCCACGTTTCGTGGCCCGGCTCATCGAGCAATCTGGACCACTGGTCTCGCGTCCACACCAGGCGGTTGTACCAGTACCAGTCGCCGCCGACAGCTGCGTAGAGGTAGCGGCTGAATTCCGGTGATGGAGCCTCCGCCTGGATCAACAGGAGATCACCGGCCGGCTTCGGACTGGCCCGAAGCTCGGCCGGATCGAACATCTCCAGTGACCACGTTGTGACTTCGGTCAGTATGGTCTCGGCGTCGCTCATCGCTACCCGTTGACCTGGCGGACCGGAATCACCTTGTCGCGCTGGTGGGCCGGAATCTCGGCGAACTTGTGCAGCGGACGCTCTGGCGCGTGCGGCAGCAGTTCGCCACCGATGAAGGTCGCCTGGTTGACCAGCAGCTGGTTCCCCTTACGGATGTTCATGTGCACATCCGAGAAGGTGAATTCGCCCTCGTCGATCGTCCAGGTGGCGATATCGCCGTGCGCCCCGACTTCGAGCGTGCCAAGACCTTCAAGATTGACCGCCTTGGCGGCTTTAATGCTGGCTGCCTCGATCACCTGCTCCAGGCTCATGCCGAGCAGGAGGAACTTTGAGAGGGTCGTCGGCATATCGAACATCGGGCCCTGAATCGCCATCTGGTGGATGTCGGTCGAGATGACATCGGGCAGGAAGCCCTTCGCGAGGGTCGCCTCCGCCGTCTCGAAGGAGAAAGAGCCGGTGCCGTGACCGATATCGAGAATCAGGCCCTGATCGTGCAAGCGCTGAATGTTGGCGTTGATTTCCCCGTTGTCATCGACGATCTTGTTGGGGTTGCCGGTGAAGCAGTGGGTGAGGATATCGCCCGGCCTCACGTACTCGAGAATCTCATCGAGCGAAGGCGGACCGCCTCCGATGTGCACCATCAGGGGTTGGCCGACGCGATCGGCCAGTTCGCGCGCTTTCACCAGCGGCGCGATGCCGACGCCACGCGTCGTGTTCTGGTCGATGCGCGCCTTGACGCCGACGATCAGATCCCGGTTATCGTTGATGATCATCTCGGCGAGATCGACATCCCAGTAGTCAGGATTGGCGAGCTCCCAGCTCGGCGCGATCAACCCGATCGAGGAGAGGTTGAGCAGCGCGAAAATGCGGCTCCTGCTCTTCTCAATGATGAATTCACGGAACCCGGCCCACGAGTAGCCGCCGGCGGTGCCGACATCGAGCCAGGTCGTCACGCCGCTGCGGGCGGCGACCGGATCGGGTTCGATGCCCCAGTAGGTGGCGCCCCAGTAGACGTGGGTGTGGAGATCTACGAGACCCGGCGTTACGTAGTGGCCGGTGGCATCGTGGACATTGGCCGCCAGCGACTTGTCGATGTTCGGCGCGACCGCCGCCACCTTGCCGTCCTTGACGGCGACATCGAAGGCGCCATTCTTGCCGGTGGCGGGGTCGATCAGCGTCCCCCCGGCTACGAGCAAATCGTACGTCGTACCCATCGAACTGTTTCCCCCAAACGTGCCGATTCTCGACCGCTTCG
>JADLGF010000399.1 GCA_020849415.1 Thermomicrobiales bacterium | reverse complement strand
GCGACGTGATCGACGAGCGGTTCCCGCACCAGCGTCAGCCGGCGCACGCTCAGCCGGCTCCAGGCGAATGCCAGCACGGCGGCCAGTCCGATCGCGACCGCCGCCTGATCGACCCCACGCGTATCGCTGATCTCCACGATCGCGAACACGATGACCAGGATGACGATCAGCGCGAACATCGACGTTATCGCCGCCGTAACGGGCCGGGCTCCCGAACCATGGCGCCGGGCACCGGGGTTGAGGCCAGGATGTCGCGGATCACCGCGTCGCTGGTGACCCCGCGCAACCGCGCGCCGGGGTGGACGATGACGCGGTGAGCCAGTGCCGGCACCGCCAATTCCTTGATTTCATCCGGCTCCACCACGTTCTGGCCGTTCATCGCCGCCCAGGCGCGGGCGGTGTTGTAGAGCGCCAGCGATCCGCGCGGACTGGCGCCGAGCTGCACCGATTCGTGCCGTCGCGTCGATTCAACGATCGAGACGATGTACGCGGCCGTCGGCGGCGCGACGTGCACCGAGCGCACGACCTGCTGCGCCGCGAGGAGATCGTCGATCGAAATCGCCTGCTGCAGGGAATCGAGCGGGTGGGCGTCGTGCTGCCGTTCGAGCATGCGCAGTTCGTTCTCGCGCCCCGGATAGCCGAGCGAGAGCCGGATCAGGAAGCGGTCGAGCTGCGCTTCCGGCAGCGGAAACGTGCCCTGGTATTCGATCGGGTTTTCGGTCGCGAGTACGATGAACGGCTTGGGCAACTGGTGGGTAATGCCATCGACCGTCACCTGCCCCTCTTCCATCGCCTCGAGCAACGCCGACTGCGTTTTCGGGGTGGCGCGGTTGATTTCATCGGCCAGCACCAACTGGGCGATAATGGGGCCAGCGCGAAACTCGAATTCGCGACTTTGCTGGTTGAAGATACTGACTCCGGTGACATCGCTCGGCAAGAGGTCCGGCGTAAACTGAATGCGTTTGAAGTTGCTGCCGATGGTGCGGGCGATCGCCTTGGCGATCACCGTTTTACCGACACCCGGCACATCTTCGATGAGCACGTGGCCGCGGCAGAGGAGCGCCAGCAGAATCAGTTCGACTTCGCGCCGCTTCCCGACCACGACTCGTTCGACGTTTTGAACGACGCGTTCGGTGAGCGCCTGAATGGCCGAAAACTCGTCCACCGCTGGTTACCTGCCTCTTGCCTGCGTTCAGGAATCCGGCCGGGTGACACGCGGGAGTGACACAACGACGGAATCACGATTCTGGTGCGGAATTCACCACGCGGTCAGCGCCACGCGGCCCGGGTTGATTTCCGCTCGAAGTATACGAGCCGCGCTGAAGGCCGTGCCGAAGTCTGAGCGGCCCGGACAACATCGCACCGAACGAAGGAGTTCGCCCGATGCCGACAGATTCGACCACCCAACGCCCCCGGCTCGTGCTGATCGACGGCTACGGCCTGATCTTCCGCGCCTACCACGCCCTGCCGCCGACCATGGCGACCCGCACCGGCGAGCAGACCAACGCCGTCTATGGCTTCGCGACGATGCTCCTCGACGTCATCAAAACCCACGCGCCGAAGTTCATCGCGGTCGCGCTCGAAAGCGGCAGGACGTTCCGCCACGATTCCTACGATGGCTACAAGGCGACCCGCGCCGAGATGCCGGAAGATCTGCGCCAGCAGATCGGCCGCGTGCGCGAATTGATCGGCGCCCTCAGCATTCCGATCTTCGAGGAAGCGGGGTTCGAGGCCGACGACGTCATCGGCTCACTCTCCCGCGAGGCGGCCGACGAGGGCTACGAGGTCGTGATCGTCACCGGCGACAGCGACCTGCTGCAATTGGTCGATGATCACATCGTCGCCGTCCTCCCCGGCGCGCGCCGCTTTGGCGAGTTCCGTTTCTATGACGTACCGGCGGTGGTCGATCGCTACGGTTTCGGCCCGGAACTGGTGCCCGATTACAAGGCGCTCGTTGGCGACACCTCCGACAACATTCCCGGCGTGCCCGGAATCGGCGAGAAAACGGCCAAGGCGCTGATCGCGCAGTTCGGTCCGCTTGAAGCGATCATCGAGCACATCGATGAAGTCACCCCCACCCGGGCGCGCAACGCGCTGGCGGAGCACACGGGCGAAGCCGCGTTCTCGAAGCAACTCGCCACTATCGTGCGCGATCTGAAGGTCCCGTTCGAACCGGAGGACGCCGAAGTCGGCGCCTACGACAAGGCGACGGTGCTGGCGCTCTTCCAGGAACTCGAATTCCGCAATCTGATCGGCAAGCTCCCCGAGTCGAACGGCCTCACGCCGGCGGCTGACTCGGGATCGGGCGCGCAGCAGATTTCGCTGCTCGATTCGGCGCCGGCCGAGACATCGCCGGCGGCACCGGAAACGAAACGCACCCTCGTCGGCACGATCGAGGAGCTGCACCACCTCGCCAAACGCATGCGCGAGACCGGGCGCTACGCCGTCGATGTCGAAACGACCGCGACCGATCCGATGACCGCGGAACTCGTCGGGATCGCCATCGCCGTGTCGGCGCACGAGGGGTACTACATCCCGGTCGGCCACAGCGGCTGGTCGAACCTCTCCGGCGATGTGATCCGCGAGGTAATCGGCTCGGCGCTTGCCGATCGCTCGTTGCTCGGCTACGCCCACCACGGCAAGTACGACCTGCAGGTGCTGGAACGCAACGGCTTCACGATCGGCCGCCTGGAATTCGATACGATGGTCGCTGCCTACCTGCTCGGTGACAACTCGATCCGCCTCAAGGACCTGGCATTCAACCGACTCGGCATCCAGATGACCGAGATTTCCGAGTTGATCGGCGCCGGCAAGAACCAGCTCACCATGAACCTGGTCTCCGCCGAAGAAGCCGCTCAGTACGCCAGCGGCGATGTCGAGGCGACCTTCGCCCTGACCGAGCACCTCACGCCGGAGGTCGAGCAGCAGGAACAGATGGAGTTGCTGCAGACGATCGAGCTGCCGCTGATCCCGGTGCTCGTGCGAATGGAGCGCACCGGCGTCGCAATTGACTCCGCCTACCTGCAATCGTTCTCGAAGGAAATCACCGATCGTGTTGACCAGATCGAGGCCGAGATTTTCCAAACCTCCGGTCGGGTATTCAATATCAACTCGACCAAACAGATCGCCACGTTGCTCTTCGAAGAGTTGAACCTGCCCTCGGGCCGGAAAACCAAGACCGGCTACAGCGTCGATTCGGATGTGCTCGAAAACCTGCGCGATGCCCACCCGATCGTCGGGCTGATCCTGGAGCACCGTTCGCTCGGCAAGCTGAAGTCAACCTACGTCGATGCGCTGCCGTTGCAGGTCAATCCCACTACCGGCCGCATCCACACCAACTACAACCAGACCG
>JADLGF010000398.1 GCA_020849415.1 Thermomicrobiales bacterium | reverse complement strand
TCTTCATGTACTTGTCGGCCTTCGGCGTGAGCGCAACGCCCAGCGCGCGAGACTTCTTGACCTTGGGCCCAGTGAAATTCATCGGGCAATACCTTCCCTGGTGTGTTCGCCGGCGCACCGGCCCGCAATCTGCTCAGTCTGGCGCAACCGGCGCTCGCCTCGTTCCGGCGATATTCGCGGACGCGCGTGAATCGCATAACAAATGCCGACCGTTATCGTCGGCCGGATAATGGTAGTCGGCCGGCCCGGTTCAGTCAAGGGAAACCACTGCCTGAAACCTTCGGGTTGCGTGCAGGTCGCTGGCGGCGCCGAGGCTTGTCAATCGTATGAAGCGGAGACATTCCGCCGCGATCGGGTTGCACCATCGAAAGGTCAACTCGGACCGTATTCACGCAGGAGCGTTGGTATGCTAGAGTTGACACCACAGTCATCGTTCGGAATGCCCCGAAAGTCCTGATCGCGCCGATTCCTGGCGCCGGCGGGCCGGAAACCCGGTCCGCATGGCTTGACAGGGTGACACTGTACGGATAAAGTGTCCGTATAAGCAGTCCCGAGGGGCGAAGCAACCGGGATCGCCGATCACCTGAACCGGAAACGACCGTTGGTCGCTGCGGGGCTTCCCGCGGAAACGAGCCGGGAACGGGTAGCGTAAGAGAACGTCGGGCGTTGCGGGGCGAACGGCGGGAAGGTGCGCTGCGGATCTGAGCGGTCGATGGAAGGCGTCCGTTGGGACTGTTTCTTTTTTTATCCTGCCCCCACATCCATCGTCCTTTATAACCGGTTAACAACCCGTGTAGGGGAGGGTCTTGTGCCCTCCAGCGGTCGCCCACAGGCGACCGTCTCCTTCCGTTTCATCCGCGTTTCGGATTGGAATCGCCCCGACGTGGGCCGGGTAGACCGTCGCCTGCGGGCGACCGGGAGGGCATAAAACCCTCCCCTACACGGCGTGAGTTGTCGTTCAGGGGTTGGGGCTGGATAGATCAGTAACGGCGACGGGGTCAACCGTTGTTGCTCCTGGCAGCCAGTGGTTGGCACCGTTTGGCACAGACTCGGTTCGTCAGATGTGGGCCCCCCGGAAGCGGCCGAGGAAGGCCTTCAGGCGGTCCGTTGACGGGTTGTCGAAGATTTCCCCTGGACTCCCCTGCTCCACCACCACGCCCTGGTCCATGAACACGACTCGATCCGAGACATCGCGCGCGAACGCCATCTCGTGTGTGACCACGATCAGGGTGACGCCGTGCGATTCGGCGAGGTCCTTCATCACGCCCAGCACCTCGCCGACCAACTCCGGATCGAGCGCCGAGGTGACCTCATCGAAGAGCATCACCTTCGGTTCCATCGCCAACGCCCGCGCGATCGCCACCCGCTGCTGCTGACCGCCGGAAAGTTGCGCCGGGTAGGCGTTCGCCTTGTCGCTCAGCCCGACCCGCGCCAGCAGTTCTTGCGCGCGCTGTTCGGCGACGTTCTTGTCGATCTTGCGAATCTTGATCGGCCCGAACGAAACGTTCCGGAGCGCTGTCATATGCGGAAAGAGGTTGAACTGCTGGAACACCATGCCGGTCTCGGCGCGCAGCCGCGCGATCTCCTTCTCCGGCGCGGGCACGAGCTTGCCGTCCCGCTCGCGGTAGCCCATCAGTTCGCCGTCGATCGAAATCCGGCCAGATTGGTAGTTCTCGAGGAAATTGATGCAGCGCAGCAGCGTGGTTTTACCCGAGCCGCTCGGCCCGATGATCGTCACCACTTCGCCCTGCCTAACCTGCAGGTTCACCCCTTTGAGCACCTCGAGATCACCGAAGTGCTTCTTCACATCCTGAATGTCGACCATGATCGACGTCATTGGCGTCGTTCCTTCGGTTCCGGCCGGGCGGTCACCGGCGTGACTCGGCCGGCTAACGAGCGGTTTGGACCGTGAAGCGCCGGCCGAGCCAGGCGCCCGTTCGGGAAATCGTGAAACAAATGACGAAATAGATCGCGGCGGCCGCGATCGAAAGCGGGATCATCTCGCCGGTGCGCTCGGCGATCTTGCGGGTCGAAAAAAGCAGATCACTCATGCTCACCAGCGTCACCAGCGAGGTTCCCTTCACAAGTTCGGCGGCGATATTCGTCCAGGGCGGCAGGATCGGCGCCACCGACTGCGGCAGCAGGATGTAGCCGAGCCGTTGCCAGAAGGTGAGTCCCAGCGCCCGCGCCGCCTCCGTTTGCCCCTTCGGAATCGAGCCGAGCGCGCCGCGCACGATCTCCCCGACCTGCGCCGATGCGAAGAGCGTGAAGGCGATCGTAACCGTCTGGAACCGCCCGAAATTCGTGTTGAGTTGCCAATCCCCGACGCCGATCTTGAGCGCCGGCAGTCCGTAGAAGATCAGGAAGATCAGCACCAGCAGGGGCAATCCGCGAATCGTATCGACATAGACGCGGAGCAGCACGCGCAGCAACCAAGGTCCGTACAGCAGCCCGACCCCGACGAAAAACCCGAACAGGGTCGACAACACGATGATCACGGCGGAGAGTTCGAGCGTTACCCGCAGCCCGTCCGCCATCAATCTCCAGTTGTCCAGCAC
>JADLGF010000397.1 GCA_020849415.1 Thermomicrobiales bacterium | reverse complement strand
CGGTAGTGGTCGGGGAGTTCGTTCAGGTCGACGACCGAGGTGAAAACCGGCGCGTCCGGGTAAAGCTCCTTGAGGACATCGAGCACTCGCTCCGCGCCGCCATACTGGGTGAGATAGTCATGAACGAGCGCGATCCGCACGGTTAACTCCTTCGGCTGAAGTATACGGTCGCGGCAGCGCTGAATCTGACACATTTCGGCAGGTAGCGGGTCTATGCTTCAGAAACGTGTTCATGGTGTGGGGAGTGCGTGTGACGATTCAGTTGACGAGAGACGAGGCGCGGTGGCTGGCGGTGATCGCGCAGGGGCTCGACCGGCGGCCACGCGGTAAGCCGAACGATGCTCGGGTGCTCGACACCATCCGCAAGATCGTCTGCGTGCAACTCGATACGATCAGCGTCGTGGCCCGTTCGCACGAAACGGTGCTCTTCAGCCGGCTGGGGGCGTTCGATCCGAAATCGGTCTGGCGCCTCTTCGAGCAGAAACACCTCACCGAGTACTGGGTGCACGCCGCTGCGATCGTACCGGTCGATTCGATTCCCTATTTCCGCAAACAGATGCACGCCTACGGCAGTCCCGAGCACGATATCGGCAGGTGGTTGATCGAGAACCGGGAGCACGTCGATCGGGTGTTTGAGGCGATCGAGGCGCGTGGTCCGGTGATGTCCCGCGACTTCGAACGGGACGGCGATCGTCCCGATCCGTGGACCTGGTACGGCGGCAAGATCGAAAAGCAGGCGCTCGATCTGCTCTGGACCGCCGGCGACCTCTCGATCGTCGGCCGCAAGGGATTCCAGCGTCAATACGATCGCGCCGACCGCTGGCTGCCGGAACCGGTACGGCTTCACCAGGTTGAAGAGGAGGCGCGGATCGACTGGCTGATCCGAACCGGACTCTCCGCGCTCGGCATCACGACCACGCAGTGGATCCGGGACTATTTTCGGGCCGGCGCGAAGTCGAATATTCCCTTGGCTGACACACCGTCGACGCTGGATCGCCTGGTCGAAGCCGGAGAGGCGGTGCGCGTCGAGGTGAAGGGGTGGGGGAACGGCCCGGTCTGGCTCGATGCCGCTCTTCTGCCGCGACTCGAGGAGTTGCGGGCAGGGCGGGGACGTCCGACCCTGACGACCGTGCTCTCGCCGTTTGACAGCCTGGTGTGGCACCGGGAGCGGCTGCATACGCTCTTTGGCATGGAATACCTGATCGAGGTCTACACGCCCGAGCCGAAGCGCGTCTATGGCTATTACAGCCTGCCGATCCTGCACCGCGGCCGAATGATCGGCCGGGTCGATCTGCACTACAACCGCAAGGCGAAACTGCTCACGATCCGCACGCTGCATCTCGAACCGCGCGAACGACCGACTCCCGCAAACGCCGCCGCTGTTGCGAGCGCGATTCGCGACTACCTCGCGTTCCTTGGCGGCGGTGAGATCGTCATCGCCCGCACGAACCCGGACGTGTTCGCGCCTTTGCTGGCTGACGCGTTGTTGTCCGAGCCTAAAGACAACTAAGGAATCGTGTAGGGGAGGGTTTTATGCCCTCCCGCCGGCCGAAAGGCCGGCCTTCTCGTTGCGATTCGGGGTGATCCCATTGGAAACACGACCGTAACGGATGGAGACGGTCGCCTGCGGGCGACCGCGGGAGGGCATAAAACCCTCCCCTACGGACACTGGTCAGCTGCTTTCAAAGACGTTGACGCGGGGTGGACTGGTCCGGGCTACCGGGTGGTTACGGATGTTACGTGAAGCTTTGTAACAGTTTTGACGTGATTGGCATATCCGACGATCATTAGCGGTGGGGAAGGCACGGGCGGCCTGTCTGCCAGGCAGGTTCATCACCCGGTCCTTGAACACCTTAACAACCGACTCCCCCTCATTTGAGGGTGGCAAGGAGCTACGGAATGGACAGCGTATTCCTGTACCTGTTGATCGCCGTGCTCGTCGGTGCGCTCACCTTCGTTCTGACCTACCTGTATCTCGATCGCCGTGCCCATTCGCACGTTCGAACAGCGCAGGAGGAAGCAAATCGGATTCGGGAAGAAGCTGAGACACTCCGACGGGATGCGGCGCTCGCATCGAAAGACGAAGCCATACGCCTCCGGGCGGACCTCGACCGGGAACTGACCCAACGTCGCAAAGAGGTCGAACGGATCGAACGGCGCGTCGAACAAAAAGAAGAAACGATCGATCAGAAGAGCCAGCGGCTCGATGGTCGGGAACAACAGATCCGCCAGAAGGAACAAGCCACCGATCAGGCACGGGAACGCTGGGAGAGTGACAAGGCTCGCCAGTACGAAGAGCTGGAAGCAACCCGGGAAAAGCGCCGGCAGGAGCTGGAGCGGGTCGCCGGCCTGACGGCGGATGACGCCAAGGCCGAACTGGTGCTCGAGGTTGAATCCGAAGCCCGGACGATGGCGGCCAAGCGGATGCTCGAAATCGAGCAGGAAGTGCGCGAAGAAGCCGACCGGCGCGCGCGCAAGATTCTCGCCACCACCGTGCAGCGCGTTGCCACCGATTACGTGGCCGAAACCACGGTTTCGGTGGTGCCGTTGCCGACTGATGACATGAAGGGCCGGATCATCGGCCGCGAGGGCCGGAATATCCGGGCGCTCGAACAGGAAACCGGGGTCGATCTCATCGTCGATGACACCCCGGAAGTGATCACGATCTCCTGTTTCGATCCGGTGCGGCGCGAAGTCGCGCGCCGGACGCTGCAGAAACTGCTGCAGGATGGGCGGATTCACCCGACCCGGATCGAGGAAGTGGTCGCGAAAACGCGCACCGAACTCGACCAGGTGATGCGGGAAGATGGCGAGCGGGTTGCGTTCGAGGCGAACGTGGTCGGCTTGCACCCGGACCTGATCAAGCTGCTCGGCCGGTTGAAATTCCGGACGAGTTACGGGCAGAACGTGCTTCATCACTCGCTGGAAACGTCGATGATCGCGGCGGGTCTGGCGGCGGAACTGGGCGCGGATGTCAATGTCTGCAAGACGGCCGGTTTGCTGCACGATATCGGCAAGGCGGTCGACCATGAGGTCGAAGGTCCGCACGCGCTGATCGGCGCGGAGATCGCGAAGCGGCTCGGGCGAT
>JADLGF010000396.1 GCA_020849415.1 Thermomicrobiales bacterium | reverse complement strand
TCCAGGATTTGCTGGAACGCGACTGGCACCTGATCGAGGCCGGGGAGCACGAGTACGACACCCAGTCCACGAACGTGCTGGCGCTCGCGCCAGGGCAGCTGCTGGCGCTTGAAGGGAATCCTGTCACGCGGCGGCGGCTGGAACTGGCCGGCTTCGAAGTCGAAACCTACTCGGGCAACAGCCTCTCGCTGAACCGATTCGGCGGTCCCACCTGCCTGACCCGCCCGATCCTGCGCGGCGCCTGATCCGGTTACCGCCGCCATGCCTGTGACCACCGAGCCGGACCGCATCGTCTTGCCCGGTGATGACGACCTTCCCGACGATATTCGCGCCTACTGGCCCGAGGCCGTTCCGGCACTCTATGTGCGCGGCCCGTTCCCAACGGCCCAACCAGCGATCGCGATCATCGGCACGACCGCGCCGTCACCGATCGCGCGGTCCTGGGCATTCGCTTGTGGCCGCGAAGCGGTGCGCTCCGGTTGGGCGGTGGTCAGCGGCATGGCGCGGGGTATCGATGGCGCCGCGCACGAGGGCGCGCTGGCCGCTGGCGGCGTTACGATCGGCGTCGTGGCGAACGGACTCGATTCCCACTACCCACCCGGCCGGGAATCGCTGACCCAGCGCGTGCTCGAACGTGGCGGCACCATCGTTTCAATTTCGCCTCCCGGGATTGAAGCGACTCACGAAGGGTTGCTGCTGCGCAATCAGTTTACCTGCGCCATGTCCGACATCGTCCTCGCCGTGCAATCGCGCGGCCGGGGCGGCACGCTCGCCGCGACCCGGCACGCCGCCCGTCAGGGCAAGCTCATCGCAGCATTCGCTCCCCCCGCGGACGGCGAACGCGAGGAATGGTCCGGTAACGAGCTGCTGCTCGGAGAGGCGTCGCCCTGGCGCGACCGCGCCATTACCTGGCGGCCCGCCTGCCGCCTGACCGATCCCGCCCAACTCCCCGAACTTTTCGCGCATTTCGCCCGGCAGCCGTCGGTTGACGCCCCGGACCGATTGTTTGAGACTCGAAAGCCAGAACAACCACGCCTGCTCGAAGAGCGCGCCACGTACAACGGGGACGAGTGAATGCGTACGCTGACCATCGACGATCTCGAGAAGATCGCCTTCCCAACCAACGTCGCAATCTCGCCCGATGGCACGCGCATCGCCTTCTCAGTCGCGCCGATCGCCCGCACCACGGACAACACCCGCTCCGAAATCTGGCTCGTCCCCTCGGATGGGTCGAAACCGGCCCGTCGGTTCACCGCCGAATTCGCCAATGACCTCCAGCCGAACTGGTCACCCGATGGCGAAACGCTCTACTTCCTCTCGGACCGGATCCGGTTCAACAAGCATGAGATCTACGCATTGCCGATGGACGGCGGCGAGGCGAGCCGCCTGATCAGCGCCGATACCGGCGTCAATTCATTCCAGGTTCATCCGGATGGCAAGCGCATTGTCTTCGCTGCCGAGAACCTCTTCGATCCGCCGCCGACGCCGCAACTTCCGAACCAGAAGCGGAACGACGTGCAGATCAACAACGCCGTTCGAAAGCCGTCGCGGCTGGCGGTGATCGAGATCGGTACCGACGAATTCAAACCACTCGAATCTCCGAAGGATCGCCACGTCGCCGGTTTCAGCATTTCGCCGAACGGGCGCTACGTGGCTGCTATCAGTTGGCCGACGCGCGAACTCAACACCTCGATCCGCGATACGAAGCTCCACGTGATCGAACTCGCGTCCGATTCGGTCATCAAGGAGTGGCAGCTGCCGGCTGATGCCGGCCAGCCTGTCTGGAGTAAACGCTCCGACCGGCTCTGGTTCATCGGCCATCACGATCAGCCCTGGAAGGGCGGCAACACCATCTACACGGTGGCGTTGCGCGGCAAGGCGCCGAAGAAAGTGGCGCCCGACCTGGTCGCATGCCCCTTCCAGCTCGAAGCCAACCCGACCGGTCAACCGCTGGTGCTGATCGCCTCCGGAGTGAACACGGATCTCTGCCAGATCGAGCCTGGCAATGACCAGCTGGTCGCGATCGAGGAAATCCAGGGACTCGCCCATTCACTCTCGACCTCGGCCGATTCCCAGTGCGCCGCGCTGATCATTAGCGGACCGAACGAGCCGCCCGACATCTGGTTCCGGCCGGCCGACGGATACCTCGAACGGCTGACCGATCTCAACCCCGAGCTGCGGACGATGACCTGGGGCGCCCAGGAAGTGGCGCACTGGACGAGCCACGACGGCCTTCGGATCGATGGCCTGATCGTCCATCCGGTCGGCAATGACATCCAGCGCCCATACCCGATGGTGACGCTCGCCCACGGCGGTCCCTATGGCCGTTGGGCGAACACGCTCAATCTCGGCTGGTCGCCCTCGGCGCAGTGGCTCGCCGCCTGCGGATACGCCGTGTTCTTGCCGAACCCGCGAGGCGGCATGGGTCATGGCAACGCCTTCGCCGACTCCGTCTCCGGCACGGTTGGGCTGGATGACTGGAAGGACATCGAGACCGGTATCGACGCCTGTATTCGCGGCGGATTCGCCGATCCGGAGCGGCTTGGCATCGGCGGCTGGAGCCAGGGAGGGTTCATGACCGCCTGGGCGATCGGCCAAACGCGCCGCTTCAAGGC
>JADLGF010000395.1 GCA_020849415.1 Thermomicrobiales bacterium | reverse complement strand
GGCCTTAATGCTGAAAGCGTTTGAATTGATCCTTGCCGCCAACCGGTCGGATTCCGGGCTGGATCGCCAGATCGAACGCGCCAACGGCTGATCGTTCCTGACCAGTAACCGGTGACCCACGGACCGGGCGATTTCCATCGCCTGGGTTGTTCGTGCGCACCGTCCCCCTAAGCGCCTCGCATCAATCAGTGAGCCAGCCTGCCCGCCACCCCCGGCGGGTTGTGGTGAACTGCGTCTTTCCCACAGAGATTCCGACCACACCGACGCACCGAACGAACCACTCGCCAGATCGGCGGGTGCCGTGCGCCGCGCTATGCGCATCGATGAGAGGAACCCTCTATGACGACCGCGACTGTCCAGATCTTCGTTCTGCACCTCGATCCGAGTTCACCGCAGCAAGATGCTGGAGGCCCCCGTGCCGCGTATTCAGTACTCCGAACACGACGATGCTGATTTCAAACTGACCGCGCCGAAGCGGCGCACCGCCAGTCGATTCGCTCCCGATCGCGCCGCGAAACGGGGCAAGCCTTCGCCGCACCACGATCCGCGCAAGGTGGCGGAGGGACGTGAATCGTTCAAATGCGGACACTGCAAATCGTTCGTCGGCCCCACGGTCAGTGGCGGCCGGCACCGGAATCACTGTCCGCTCTGCCTCTATTCGCGCCACGTCGATCGTGGCCACCCGGGCGATCGCCTCTGCGATTGCCGGTCGTTGATGGAGCCGATCGGGCTGGCGACCCGCCGAAACGGCGAGCAGGTGATCGTCCACCGCTGCCTCGGCTGTGAGGTCGAGCGCGTCTGCCGGGTCGCGGCCGATGATCACCCGCTGATCATCATGCGCCTGCCGCTCGTGCCGCACCCGGCTGAAGCCGCGGCGGCTGACGAGGAATTGGCGCACGAAGAACTCGCCTGAACAACGACAGGAGTCCGCAGCCGACCGGCTGCGGACTCCTGTCGCATCAGAGCGCATTCGTCAGGCGTAGAGCTTGCGGACCTGCTCGGCGCGCAACCCCTTCGGTCCATTCACGATTCGGTATTCGACCTGATCGCCCGGCCGCAGCGTGGTGATGCCCGCCGCCGATTGGTGGAAGAAGATATCCTGCCCGGTCTCATCAAGGATGAAGCCGAAGCCGCGATTGGTGTCGAAACGCTGTACGGAACCGCGGGTGAGGGGGGTCTCGTCCAGGTTCTGGACCTGCCCGTAGCGCACGCCGGCCGAAGCGCGGTCGTAGGATGGCCCGCCATAGGATGAGGAGCCATAAGACGGCGCGCCGTATCCGTCACTCTTGCGCTGGCGTGGCTGGTTGCCGCTCCGCCGGGTAACGCGGACATTCACCGCCGCCGGTCCCCGGGGCGAGTCGTTGGAATCGAACGACACCTCGTCGCCATCCGCCAGTTCGAACAGACCCGGTTCGAACCCCCGGCGGTGAACGAACCGATCGGCGGTGCCGTCATCGGCGGCGATGAACCCGAATCCCCGGTCGGGATCGAACCATTTCACTGTTCCAGTTGCCATGATTTCCTCGTGTTTTTGCCGCGCCGCGATCGGCGCGACCGTACTGAATTGAACGCCCCGCCGGTCAATCGTTATCGGCGGGATAGTGAGATGATATCTCATTATTGAGACAATGTCTACCTGGGGATGCCGGCCAGATCAATCGGTCGCTTCAACCAGAGCCAGCCGGCGAAAAGGAGAATCAACGCGCCGTTCAGGAAGAGGACCGTTTGCAGGCCGATCGATCCCGCCAGCAGCCCCACCTGCAATCCGCCGATCGGCGACAGCCCCCAGAGCATCGAGTAGGCGGAGGTCACCCGCCCCCGGTACTCATCGCCGGTGGCGAGCTGCACCAGCGCCGAGTTGAGCACGCCGTAGACAGCGTTGGTCAGTCCGAGTCCGAAGATGAAGATCACGCTCAGCCAGACGTTCGACGAGGCGGCGAAGAGCATCAGCGCGATCGCGAAGGTGATGACCCCGAAGAGCACCACCTGGTTCGGTCGCTTCAGATTGCGCTTGGCCGCCACCCCGAACGATCCCAGCAACGCGCCCAACCCGTTCGCGGTCAGCAGCAGCCCGAGACCGCGACTATCCATCCCCCGCACCTCGCGCGCGATGGCCGGCGCCATGGTGATGTAGGTCATGCCGAGGATCATCGGCGGGATCACCACGAAGAAGATGCGGCGAAGGCCGGGGTCGGACAGGATGTAGCGGTAGCCGTCGATCAACTCGGAGAAACCGGAGCCGCGCTGCACCGCCACGGCGCGCGGACTCATCCCCGGCCGCAGGATCAGCAGGGCGCACACGACCACGAACGGCACGATCGCGCCGGTGGCGAAGGCGAAACAGGCGGTGATGCCGATGCCGCTGATCAGCCACCCGGCCAGCGTCGGGCCGAAGATACCCGAGCTGTTGTACGCCACGGAATTGAGCGCCACCGCGCTCTGCATCATCGATTTCGGTACGAGCGCCGGCACCACCGAGAGCCGGGCCGGGTAATCGATGCCGATATTCAGCCCGAACACCAGCGAGATCACCAGCAGGTGCCAGAACTCGGCGCGCCCGAGCGCCACCAGCACCGTCACCGAGAGGGTGGCGATCACGTTGACCATCTGGATGGCGAAGAGTACGCGCGCCCGGTCGAGCCGATCGAGCAGGATGCCGGCGATCGGGCTGCTGATCATCACCGGCGCGCTCCCGGCCAAGCTGATCAGCCCGAGGCTCAGTTCGCTGTCGGTCAGATCGTAGGCGAGGTAGCCGAGCGCGGTGGCGCGGGTCCAGGTGCCGGTCAGGGAGAGAAAGAGCGCGTTCCAGAAGCGGCGGTAGATCGGGAGCTTCAGCGCGCCCCAACGACCGTGATCGTCTGATTCGGGAGGATCGTCAACAGCGCCTGCTGGTGCTGGTTCGAGGGCTGGCTGAAGGGTGGGGGTATCGGTCGGCATGGTCCGCTGCTCGTCCAACGATAGGCCGGTATCGTGGCACATTCCCGGGAACTCTGCGCGGCCCTCGACTGCCATACGCCCGCCATATATCCACTTTCGTATCGTGCGTTCAACGGAGAAACGGAACGGTTCAAAACACACCCGGGCGGGTGGAACGGTTCTCCGAAACGAAAAGGAGCGACGAGATGTTCAGCAGCCAGTTCGAGTCCGCGCGCAACCTGATCGCGATGATCCTCTGCACCGGCATCCTGATGACGATCGGCGGCATCGTTGCCGGCTGATCCCGAATGCAATCCCACCCACCGAACGAGGATCGACTACAACGGCCGATCCTCGTTCTCGTTTCTCGTTCTGTACCCCATTACCCGCAGCCCTGCAACGGGCTTGGCTTGATGGGTCGCGTTGCCCGACCCAAAAGCCAACTCAGTGCCGGAGGCCTTCCGTTAGTAGCCTATGGTTTTGAACCATAGGGAACTCAAGGCAGGCTCACCAAGTCATCACTCAAACAACTCGAATTCACCCCATTCAACGGATCGACCGACTCCCGGATCACCCACGGCAACCCGCATAACTCCGCCGCGACGGCATCGGTCTCCAGCAACTCCGTCACCGCCCCGAAATAGACCGTCGGGCGCGGATCGTTCGGATCGGCCGCTTCGCCTTGAGCGAGATTGACGAACTGGTAGTCACCGTCGACCTCGATCCGAACCGCCGCCAGGCTGATTTCTTCGACCATCAACTGATCGCGATCTCCGCCGACGAAAACGACGCCACCGGAGAACCGGTCCGGTTCGTTGCGCAGGAGCTCGGCCAGTCGTGCCTCCCACGGGACGGATACGTGAGCACGGTAGTCCTCGAGCGCGGAGACCGCGACCGGCAGCAGCAGCGCCAGTCCAAGCAGCGGCGCCGCCAGGTGGAGCAGCGGTCGGCGCTGTCCGTTCCGATCGAGGTGGAACGTCATTCCCCAGGCGATGCCAATCACACCGATCGCCGCGAAGATGCAGAGCATCGGGATCGCGAAAACGAGCCGGCCGATGTGCACCTTCG
>JADLGF010000394.1 GCA_020849415.1 Thermomicrobiales bacterium | reverse complement strand
ATCTACGCCTGAAGGTGGGCTTCGGCGAACCAGAGGTCCTTGTCGACCTGGCGGCTGATCTCGGTGAAGAGATCGGCCGTCGACATGTCGCCCATTTCGTCAGCGCTGTCGATAGCCGAACGAACCGTCTTCGCGTACAGGCCGAGGCGCTCTACAACCGCCTTCGTGTGCTCCTCACCGGTGACGGCATCGGTCGGGTATTCCGGCAGGCTGGTATTGCTGGCTGACATTCGCACCGTGCCGGTGGCGTAGCCGCCGAGGGCGGTCGCCCGCTCAGCGATCTCATCGACCCAGCCTTCGGCGTGCTCGGCGAATTCATCGAAGAGCAGGTGGAGGGAGTAAAAATCCTTCCCCTTCAGATTCCAGTGTGCCTGCTTGAGCTGGCTGTAGAGATCGAGGGTATCGGCCAGCGCCTGATTCAGCGTTGCGATCGAACTCGACAGCGTTTCCGCCGGGAGTTTCACGCTCGTCTTGAAGGTCCGCGCGGCCGGATCGCCGCCCTTTTTCGTCGCCATCTACATTCTCCTGCCACCATGTGCCAATGGTGATTCATCCGTCGGGCCAAGCCGGATCACCATCGATCGGCGGCTGCTTCCCGAGCATAAGTATGGCAGATTCAGGATGCACCAAGCTGTAATCTGCGCCATACTCAGCGGGTGAATGGCGCGGTCTGTCGCCCGCGCATCGCGTTGCGTTTAATGATTGCGCAATGATCCCGCTACACTGGGCAGGATGGCCGGTTGGGTCATTTGCGCCGAAAGGCCGGGGCGTGCCAGCCCCTGGGAACCGGCGCCACCCGGGAGGAATTGATCCTGATGTCGACCATCCTCAGCACGATAACCGGACCCAACGATCTGCGCGGCCGTTCCTGGTCCGAGCTGAATCAGTTGGCGGACGAGGTTCGGGCTGAGTTGATCCGCGTCGTCACCCAGAATGGCGGCCACCTCGGCGCCAATCTCGGCACCGTCGAACTGTCGATCGCCCTCCACGTTGCCTACAAATCCCCCAGGGACATGCTCGTCTGGGATGTCGGCCACCAGGCCTACATCCACAAACTGCTCACGGGCCGATTCGATCGCTTCCCGACTGTCCGCCAGGAAGGCGGCATCTCCGGCTTCCTGTCGCGCGATGAGAGCGAGCACGATCAATTCGGCGCCGGCCACGCCAGCACCTCGATTTCCGCGGCGCTCGGCATGGCCGTGGCGCAGCAATTCAAGCCGAAGGCGGAGCAGGGCCGCGCGGTGGCGATCATCGGCGATGGCGCCCTCACCGGCGGTATGGCCTTCGAGGGGCTCAACAACGCCGGGCACCTCAATCTTCCCTTCACCGTGGTGCTCAACGACAACGAAATGTCGATCGCGCCGAACGTGGGGGCGCTCAGCAAGTACCTCGACAAGGTGCGCACCGATAAAACCTACAACCGGGCCAAGGACGAACTTGCCGCCAGGACCGCCAAGCTCCCCCAGGGTGAACTGCTGGTGGAACTCGGCAAGCGGATGAAGGATTCCCTCAAGGAATTCGTCTACCACGCCATGATCTGGGAAGAGCTCGGCTTCACCTACATCGGCCCGATCGATGGACACGATATCCGCGCCATGGTCGAAGCCTTCCGGCAGGCCTCGCAGGTCGAGGGACCGGTCTTCGTGCACGTCCTCACCCAGAAGGGGCGCGGGTACGCCCTCACCGAGAACGATCTCGAGCGGGGCCACGCCGTCTCTGCGCCGGTCGCGCCCGGCGCCGGACCGACCGCGCCGAAATACCAGGATGTCTTCGCGCAGGCGTTGATCGAGCTGGCGCGGGAAGACGCCAGGATCGTCGCGATCACCGCCGCCATGCCGACCGGCACCTCGGTCAACAAGTTCGCCCAGGTCTTCCCCGATCGCAGCTTCGATGTCGGTATCGCCGAGCAGCACGCGGTCACCTTCGCCGCCGGCCTGGCGACGCAGGGCGTGAAGCCGGTTTGCGCGATCTACTCGACCTTCCTGCAACGCGCCTACGATCAGATCATTCACGATGTCGCCATCCAGAAGCTGCCGGTTGTGTTCTGCATCGATCGCGCCGGTTTCGCCGGCGACGACGGCCGCACCCACCACGGCGCCTACGATCTCACCTATCTCCGACCGATTCCGGGCATGGTGATCATGGCGCCGAAGGACGAGAACGAACTCCGGCACATGCTCAAGACCGCCTTCAGCATCGAGAACGCGCCGGTGGCGATCCGCTACGCGCGCGGCGCCGGACTCGGCGTCGCGACCGACGAGCCGATGCACCTGCTCCCGATCGGGCGCGGCGAACTGCTGCGTGAGGGGACGGACGTGGCGATCCTTGCCGCCGGCACCATGGTAGCGCCCTCGCTCGGCGCGGCCGATCTGCTCGCCGCCGAAGGGTTCAGCGCCACCGTGGTCAACGCTCGCTTCGTCAAACCGCTCGATGAGGCCCTCATCCTCGAACAGGCAGCCCGCTGCGGCGCGATCGTGACCGTTGAGGAGAATTCCGAACTCGGCGGCTTCGGATCGGCCGTGCTGGAACTCCTCGCGCGGGAGGGCATCACGATCCCGGTCCGGACCCTCGGTATCCCTGATCGCATCTTCGAGCAGGCATCGCAGAGCCGGCTACGCGAACTCGCTGGTCTTTCGCCCGCGAGCATCGCTGCCGCCAGTCGCACCGTCATCGCCGCGCGAACGCCGGCGACCATCGACCACCTGCAGGTGTAGCCACCATGTCCGTCCGCGGCCCGCGGCCCCCCGGACGGGAGCGGCGCGTCGCGACCGGTCCCGCGCCCGAATTCAACGATCGCGGCCCGCTCGGCGCGGAGCTGCTGATGGCGT
>JADLGF010000393.1 GCA_020849415.1 Thermomicrobiales bacterium | reverse complement strand
TCGATCTCGGTCTTGGTATCCTTGAGATCGAAGCGCGTCTGGACATCCCGGCGCGCCTGATCGAGCGCATTCTTCAGTTCCTGCTCGTCGTAGCTCGATACGATATCGAATGAAGCGAGACTTGCCACGGAAACACCTCCTGCCGTTTCAACAACGATCGATTCTAGCAGAGCCTCCGTGCCCGATCAGTTCGCGGGAACACGCCTGGAATCGGCTCCCGGAATAGGCGGATTGCTGCGCCGGGCCGGCTCGGTGCCGATCTTCACCAAGGTGCTCATCGCGAACGCCGTCGTACTGCTGCTCGTCGGCGGTATCGGCGCCTGGTTGCTCGCCGGCTCCGTTCGTCACGAGCGCACCGAGAATTCGGCGGCGGGTCCGCTTTTCCTCGTGGTGGCGTTGTTGATCAGCCTCGGCGTCAACTACTTCGTGCTGCGTGCGGCGTTCAAGCCGCTCGAACTGCTCGAAGCCACCACCCGCGCCGTTCGGGAGGGTGACACCGGCGCGCGCGTGAAGCTCGCTAATCTCACCGATCCGCAGATCGCCGAACTCGCCGACACCTTCAACGCCACGCTCGATCAGCTCGATCGTGATCGCAGCCAGGTTCGCGATCTCGCCTCGCAGGTTGTGCGTGCCCAGGAAGACGAACGGAAACGCATCTCGCGCGAGTTGCACGATGACACCGCCCAGATCCTCTTCGCCCAGATCCTTCGCTTCGCGAACCTGAAGAATCACCAGAATCCGGAGATTCGCGCCGTCGCCGCCTCGCTCGAACAATCGACCGTTGAGGCGCTGGAGGGGGTACGTCGCCTCGCTCTGGAGCTCCGGCCGCCGGCACTCGATGACCTCGGACTGTATGAGGCGCTCGGCGAACTCTCGCAGCGGATGTCGGAATCGCGCGGCGTGCAAATCGATTACGAGTGGCGCGGTTCGAAAACCCGGCTCGCGCCCGATATCGAACTGGCGCTGTACCGGGTGGCCCAGGAAGCGTTCAGCAATGTCGCCAAGCACAGCGGCGCCTCCCGGGCGGCGCTCGATGTCGATCGTGATCCGGACGGCGTTCGCATCACGATCCGCGACTCCGGCAGCGGTTTCAATCGCGATGTGCCGGTCGATCAGGATGACAGCGGCATCGGTCTCGGCCTCTTCGGCATGGAAGAACGGGTGACGCTGGTCGGCGGTATCTTCACAATCTGGAGCCGGGTCGGCATCGGCACCGAAGTGACGGCCCGCGTCCCCTTGGGAACGGTTGAGGAAACAAAGATGGGAGCCACGGGATGAATGAGTCCGTCATCTCGATCGTCTTGGCGGATGACCACGGCATCGTCCGGGCCGGACTCCGCGCCCTGCTCGATAGCCAGCCCGATATGCGGGTCGTAGCGGAAGCGCCGGATGGTCCGACGGCGATCGCCCTCGCCCGCAGAGAGAACCCGACCGTCGTGATCACCGATCTATCGATGCCGGGCGGCGGCATGGAGACCATCCGCTCCATCGCCTCCCTGCCCAATCAGGCGCGGGTGCTCGTGCTCACGGTGCACGCTGAGGAACGCTACCTGCTGCCGGTGCTCGAAGCAGGCGGTTCGGGCTACGTGCGAAAGGCGAGCGCCCACACCGATCTGCTCGATGCGGTCCGCACCGTGGCGCGTGGCGAAGTTTTCCTCGATCCAGCCGCAACCAAGACGCTGCTCCGCGGTTACCTCGGCCGCGTGCATACCGGCGACGAGTCGGATCTCGGCGAGGTACTGACCGAACGGGAACGGGAGGTCGTCAAGCTCACCGCCGAGGGGCATACCGCCCAGCAGGCCGCCGAGTTGATGGCCCTCTCGCCCAAAACGGTGGAAACCTACCGCCACCGCGCAATGCAGAAACTCGGCCTCGCCAACCGCGCGGAGCTCGTGCAATACGCCTTGCGGGCCGGCCTGATCGGCCGGGAAGCCGACCTCGTCTGAGCGCAAACCGTGAGTTTCTTTCGGGATCGCGGGCTGAACCGGGGAAATTGAACCCGTCCTGCGTTTGTAATGAAGCGAATTTACGCGAATGTCTCTAAAATCAAACTTTTCCCGACACCGAATGGGGTAGATTCCTGACAAGCTCAAGAAAAATCGGGGAAGCCTCCCGATGCCTGGCTAAATGTGCAGCCGGTAACATTCCTGTATGATCGAATCCACGCGGGCAACCTCGTGCTTCGACCGCAATTCGACACGATGGCGCTGCGTCGCGACAAGGAAGCACCGTGCATTCCTTCCCTGTCCAGCCGATGCCGCCAACGCGTAGCCAGGTAGGGCCGCTATGAATCGCCAGGAATATGAATACAGCGAAGCCATGAGCGGAGCGAACCATCACGAGACGCGGGGTGTCCACCCCGGCTGGTACTCGATGCAATCGATCGAACTCGAGATCACGCCCGAGCAGGAAGACGCCAGCCGCTTCACGGCGTTCATGCAGCTCCTGCGCACCGCCGGCGCGCTCGATCGTGCCGCGACCGATGCGCTCGCCGATCTCGATCTCACCGCCGGCGCCTTCGGGGCGCTGCTCGAACTCGCCGAAGTTTCGCCAGGTGGACTCGCCCCGTCGGAGTTGGCCCGGCGTCTGTGCGTCGCCCGCCGCACCGCCACCCTCTACGTCGATATCCTCGAACGGCAGGGCTGGGCAGAGCGCCAGGCGCACCCGGACGACCGCCGCATGGTGCTCGCCACCATGACTCCCGCGGGACTCCGCCTGGTCGGGGAACTCGGTGACATCTACAAGCGCCGCCTCGGCCGATTGCTGGCCGATATGCCGGCCGTGCAGGCTGAACGCCTCCACCAGTTGCTCCGGGGCATCGACGCCGACGAAGCGATCCGGCTCGCCAACCAGCACTGAGCCACGATTGCTGAACCTGCGAAGGGGGTGGACCAGCTTGCCGCTCCACCCCCTTCGTCATGTCGTGGTAGTGCCCTTCCCCCGGCTGCGCGGACGCGACGGGAGTTCTCGGAAGAGCATCAGGGTCCGATCCGGTACCGTCACCGGCACCCCGCCCGGCATCGCAATGAGGCCAGGTTCTCCGCGAGGATCGGTCGTGTCGATCAACGGCTCCCAGGCCGCTCCGACCCGATTCGCACCACGCGGTAATCGAAACAGCACGCCGTTGTCGCTCGCATTGAAGAGGACGAGCAGTGTTTGCCCCTGGATCGGCAGGCCGGTGGTGGCATCGAGATCGGCGATGGCGTTGCCCGCCAGCTTCACCGCCAGCGCGCGTGCGTACGGCACTGCCCAATCGCGCGCCTGCATTTCCTTGCCGTCCGGCCGGTACCAAACAATGTCGCGCTCCGCTCTAGGCGCGGGACGCTCGCCGTTAAGCAACGCTCGCCGCTGCAACACCGGTTCGCATCGTCGCAGCTCGATCAAACGCCGGGTGAACGCCAGCAGATCCGAATTGAGCGGTGAAACGTCCCAGTCGATCCAACTAATCTCGTTGTCCTGGCAATAGGCGTTGTTGTTCCCCCGCTGCGTCCGGCCGATTTCATCGCCGCCGAGAAGCATCGGTACCCCAATCGAGAGCAGGAGCGTCGCCAGCATGTTCCGCTGGTGACGACCGCGCAACACGTCGATCGCCGCGTCGTTGGTCGGCCCCTCAACCCCGTAGTTCAGCGAAAGGTTGTCGTCATGACCGTCGCGGTTCTCTTCACCGTTGGCGGCATTGTGCTTTTCCCGGTAGCTGACAAGATCGCGCAGGGTGAAGCCATCGTGGGCGGTCACGAAGTTGATGCTTGCCGTCGCACTCCGATGCGCCGCGCCAAACAGATCGGTCGAACCGCCGAAACGACGGGCGAACTCGCCGATGCGGCCGTCGTCTCCGCGCCAGAATGCCCGCACAGTATCCCGATACTGGCCGTTCCACTCGCTCCAACCGCTCGGAAAGTTTCCGAGTTGGTAACCATCCGGCCCCAGGTCCCACGGTTCCGCGATCAGCTTCACGCCGGCGAGAACCGGGTCCTGCCGCAGGACGTCAAAAAAGCCGCTCCAGGGATCGAAGGCGGGAGCTTCGCGACCGAGGGCGGGCGCCAGATCGAAGCGAAACCCGTCGATCTGCATCTCCACGGCCCAGTAGCGCAGGCTGTCCGCCACCAGCTTCAACACCTGCGGATGCTGAAGGTTGACAGTGTTGCCGGTGCCGGAGAAATCGATCGTGTGCATCGGGCTCGCGTCCGAGAGCCGGTAATACGCGGGGTTGTCCAAACCGCGAAACGAGATCGTCGGACCCTGGTGATTCGCCTCGGCGGTGTGGTTGTAGACGACATCGAGCCAGACCTCGATCCCGGCCGCGTGCAGCGCCTTGACCATCCCCTTGAACTCATCGACGACCCCCTGGGGGTCGCGCGCGGCAGCGTACCGGGGATCGGGCGCGAAAAAAGCGAAGGAGTTATACCCCCAGTAGTTCGTCAGGTCCCGCTCGACCAGGGCGGCGTCATCCAGAAACGCGTGGAGCGGCAACAACTCGATGGCGGTGACGCCCAGACGTTTGAGGTAGTCAGAGGCGGCGACATTGGCGAGTCCGGCGTAGGTGCCGCGCAATGCTTCGGGCACCCCCGGCATCCGCTTCGTGAAGCCCTTGAGGTGCGCCTCGTAGACGATCGACTCGTGCAACGGCGTGTTCGGCTTGCCGATTCCGCTCCAATCGAAGGAGCGATCGAGCACTACGCCTTTCACCATCGCCGGCGCGCTGTCGACCTCATCGATCAACCAGGCGCCACCCTCGGCGATCCGATAGTCGAGCAGCGGGCCGGTGCTGTCCGTCCGCCCGTCGAGCGCCATCGCGTACGGATCGAGCAGCATTTTGGCGGGATTGAAACGGTAGCCGCGATCCGGTTCCCATGGACCGTGGGCGCGAAACCCGTAGCGCTGCCCCGCTCCGGCGTTCGGCAGAAAGCCGTGGAACACGTGATCGGTTCGCACCGGGAGGGTGTAGCGGCCAGTCTCCAGGCCGAGTTCGTCGAACAGGCAGAGATCGATCCGCTCGGCGCGACTGGAATAGACCGCGAAATTAACCCCGTTCGCCGCCACCGTCGCCCCAAGCGGCGAAGCAGAACCAGGCAACAAACGGGTTTCCAATGAATTCTCCTGGTGCCTGAAAACAAACCAGTGTCTGTGGGGGAGGGTCTTATGCCCTCCCGGTCGCCCGCAGGCGACAGTCTACTCGGAGAGCAAAGGTGCGTTTCCAATGGAAACGCACCCCGAATCAAAACGAATGGCCGGCCAGACGGCCGGCGGGAGGGCACAAGACCCTCCCCTACAGACGTTTCGGAGTGACTTAGTCCTCGAACAGTTCCTCGTCTTCGATCGGTTCGTCGAGGGTTACCGAGATCAGTTCGAACATCTCGTCGCCTCGGCCGAATTCAACCTGCGTCTGGTTCACGGCGGAAGCGGCATCCGGCGCGTCGACCGTTGCCGTCCGCTCCTCTCCGTCCAGCTGGAATATGACGTGATAATGCATGGAAGTTCCTTCCGGTCGGGCTCGCCGAAGCTCGCAACGGGGCAAACATCGACCACCATCGCCACCGCTCGGCCAGCATCGACAACGCCAACACTATACTTTACCCGTCAAACCAGCCCGGTTCCGGCGACACGTTGGTCGCCGCTGGAGGTTCCATGGTCGATCGTTTCAAACCCCTGTTCGAGCGCGATTCCGCCCCCACCAGCCTCATCATCGAGTCCGTTTCACCGGCGATTGATTGCGGGCGCCACGCGGCGAAACGCGAGACCGGCGATACGCTCGATGTCGCCGCGGACATCTTCAAGGATGGCCACGATCGGCTGGCGGCGGTGCTCAAGTTCCGCAAACGGGGTGAAACGGCCTGGCGCGAAACGCCAATGACCCACATCGACAATGATCGCTGGGGCGGCAGCGTGCGCCTGTCCGAGCCGGGCGCGTTCGAGTACACGATCGAGGCGTTCCCTCACCCCTGGCGCACCTGGCTCGAGGGCACCACCAAGAAGATCAGCGCCGGCCTCGACATCGCACTGGAACTGCGTGAAGGCGCGGCCATCCTGGAGACGTTGCCGCGCTCCGAGCCGCTGATCGCCTCGGCACTGGCCACAATCGCGGCCGGCGGCAATCAGGCGTTGATCATGGAGGAACTGCAATCGCCCCGTCTGGCGGCGGCGTGCCTGACCCACGCCGATCGTTCCGCCGGCGCCACGCTCTCCTATCCCCTGCCCCTCTGGGTCGATCGGCAGGCGGCAAGGTTCGCCGCCTGGTACGAGCTTTTCCCCCGCTCAGCCGGCACGAAACCAGACCAGAGCGGAACCTTTCAGGATGTGATCGGCCAACTGCCGCGAATCTCGGAGATGGGCTTCGACGTTCTCTACTTCACGCCCATCCACCCGATCGGCACCACGAAGCGGAAGGGCAAGAACAACTCGGTCATCGCCGAACCGGGCGACCCGGGCGTTCCCTACGCCATCGGTAACGCCGAAGGCGGACACGACGCCATCGAGCCGGGACTCGGCACGATCGCCGATTTCGACCGTCTGGTCGCGGCCGCGAAAGCGCACGGCCTGGAAATAGCCCTGGATCTGGCGATCCAGGCCTCGCCTGATCATCCGTGGGTCAAGGAACATCCGGAGTGGTTCACGATCCGGCCCGACGGATCGATCATGTTCGCAGAGAATCCGCCCAAAAAATACGAGGACATCTTCCCGGTCAATTTCTCCGGGTCCGACTGGAAGGGACTTTGGGAGGAACTCAAGCGCATCGTTCTCTTCTGGGTCAGTCACGGCGTGTTGACCTTCCGCGTCGATAACCCCCACACCAAACCGACGATCTTCTGGGAATGGCTCATCGACGAAGTGCGCCGGGTCAACCCGAACGTGATTTTCCTCTCGGAGGCGTTCACGCGCCCCAAAGTGATGAAGTCCCTCGCCAAGTCGGGCTTCAGCCAGAGCTACACCTATTTCACCTGGCGGCACGGCAAGCAGGAGCTGATCGACTATTTCACCGAACTGACGCAGACCGAAGCCGCCGAGTACATGCGCGGCAACCTGTTCCCGAGCACCCACGACATCAACACCTGGTTCCTCCAGACCGGCGGCCGGGCCGGGCACAAACTCCGGCATGTCCTCGCGGCGACCCTGTCCTCCGTCTACGGCATCTACAGCGGCTACGAACTCTGCGAATCGACCCCGGTGCCGGGCAAGGAAGAGCACCTGAACTCCGAGAAGTACGAGTACACGGTGCGAGACTGGGACAAATCAGGCAACATCGTCGCCGATATCACCCGCCTCAATGCCATCCGGCGCGTCCACCCCGCGCTGCACGAGTACGACAACCTCCGCTTCTTCTGGAGCGAATCGGACCAGTTGCTCTGCTACGGCAAAACGACCCCGGACCACTCCGACAACATCCTGATCGTGGTCAATCTCGATCCGTTCAACGCCCAGTCGGGCCGCATCTGGTTCCCGCTCGACGACTTCGGGCTCGAAGGCGCCAACGCGATTCAGGCGACCGATCTGATCTCCGGCCAGAGCTGGACCTGGCACGGCGGCGACCAGTGGGTCCGGCTCGATCCGGCCGTCGAATCGGCCCACATTTTTCACCTTGAAGCCCGCTGATCGATCAGTGACACTTGGTTGGAGGTGAGCCGCGCGGCCGGCTCGGGTCGATTGCCAATGCGTTGCCAAATGCACGAAAGGAACGGCGGTCGTTGATGCTCACTGCGAATGAATCCTGGTACAAGGATGCGGTCATCTACGAAGCGCCGGTGAAATCGTTCCTCGATGCCAACGGCGACGGCATCGGCGATTTCGCCGGGATGATCACGAAGCTCGATTACATTCGCGATCTTGGGGTCGATTGCATCTGGCTCCTCCCGATGTTCCCCTCCCC
>JADLGF010000392.1 GCA_020849415.1 Thermomicrobiales bacterium | reverse complement strand
ATGGCGTCCGGATCAGGTGCCGCACCAGCGCGTTCGATTCGAACGTCTCCCAATGCTCGTCCATATCCTTCCAGAGCCGGAACTTGGCGAACTGGAGGATGGCAAGATCGACCGAAGCCTCGACCCGGAAGCCGAGTCCTTTTTCGAGCAGCGCGTGCCGCGTCGCCTGGAGGGTCCGTTCGAGGTGAATGCCGGCTCCATCCTCGGCCGGATTCTCCAGCTCGGGGATTTCGATCCCGAAGGTCTGACGGAGCTTTTCGAGCAGGCAGTAGTTCGGCGTGGAGGCGCCCGATTCATCGAGCGACACCCGGTACAGCCCCTGCCGCGCCACCGGCGCGATCGTCACCGGCACCAGAATCAGCGGCGAGCGCAGCGTTCGTCCCTCGATCAACCAGATCAGTGACCCGAACGCCAGGTAGAGGTTGTTCGCGCCGGTTTCCTCGATCAGCGTCCGTGCCTGGTAGGCGAGATTGCGCATCCGGGTCAGGTAGGCGGCGGAGGTGAGACTGGTGTAGACCGCGCGCCGGTCATCAAACTGCTCGATCAGCAGCTCGACCGGCAACGCCTCGGCCGATTCGAGCTCTCGCACCTGCTGCATGGCGCCGATCCGATCCCCTGGCAGCAGGGTGTAGGTCGCGCCGCCGCTGATTTCGTCTTCCAGCTTCCCGATCCGTTCGGTGGGAACGGTCAACTGCAACCGAGAGTAATCGGTGAAATTGATCAGCCGGTTCCGCAGGCTCAGATCGAGCAGCGCGTTCTTCCAGTGCGCCACCCGGCCCGGCGGGGGTGTGCGATTTGCGCGGGCTGACGCTTCCCGCTCCCGAACCGCGGTTGGAGTCGGGACAGACGCTGAACCCGGCGTAACCGCCGGCCGGTACTCGGTGACCACGACCTGGCCATCATCGAGCGTCCGGCGCGCCGGTAACGGCAGGATCGAATCACGCCGCGCGCGGTAGATATCGGTCACGCCGAGCACCCGCCGGAACGAACCGGAGAGCCAATCCCGCTGGATTTCCCGTTGCAATCGTTCGAAATCGATCGGATCGTCGTTGGTGACGGCGGTGGTTTCGATCAATCCGATCGCGCCGAGATCGATCAAATTGACAAGATCGCCGACCTCCGTCACCGCCGCGGCATCGAGCGATCGTTCGATCCGCCAGTAGCCGAGAAAGGCATGACCATCGACCACCCAGACCAGCGGCCGGATACCGGCGTATTCGAGCGCCGCCGCCAGCACGACCGCGGTGTCGAGGCAGGTGCCGGCCCGGAGGTCGAGCACCTCCTCGGGGTTACGCACTTTCTGCCCGAACAGGTCGCTCCAGCTTGCCGGCGGTTCCACGTAGCGAATGCCGCGCGCGTGCATCGCTTCGGTGATCGCCCGCACGATCGCGTCGACCCGTTCCGGTCCCGCCTGATATCCCTGCATCGAATCACTGCCGGTGCCGCGCTGCAAACGTTCGGCTGCTTCCGCCGTCAGCTGCGCGATCGCCGGATGGTTCGGCATCACGAACGCGGCCAGCAGTTCCAAACCGAGCGCCAGCGGCCGCGCCAGCCATTGATTCGCCGCCAGCAGCTGAACCTCGGACTCGGTGGAACCCAGCGACGCTTCGCCGTCGAGCAGGTTGAACGAAATCACGCCCGGACGCTGCTCTTCGATCCGGAACATTGCCGCCGGATCGAGCCGGAAATCGAGACTCGTCAGCACCGTTTCCTGACCCGGCTCGAGATCGATCAACCGCTGCACCGGTGATCCAATCGGCCCCTGCGCATCGCGTAGCGCCATGAGCAGCGTGGCGCCGCGAACCGGGTGGGCAACTCCGGAGATCGTCACCGCGTGCACCACCGGCACCCGGTTGTGGGCCAGCGCGTAACTCAGCACCGGCGTCACGACCGCCTGCACCTCCAGCGCGGGCGCCTCGGATGTGCCAGGGTCGGCGAGGGTCAGGTCATCAACCGGGTTGTCCATCTATGCCATTCCAACCGTCGCTAGCCGATACGCACCGGAGCCTCAGGCAGGCGATACCGGCGCGGCTGCTGTTTCCGCTGCAGGGCGAAAACCGCCGTAATCGGTCCCAAGCGCCCAATGAACATCGCCACACAGAGCACCAGTTTACTGGCATCGACCAGGTCGGCCGTGATCCCGGTCGAGATGCCGGCGGTGGCGATGGCGCTCATTGCCTCGAACATCACCGCGAGGAAACTCAACTCCGCGCCGGACCAGAGGTCTTCGGTGGCGAGCAACGCCAGCGTGGTTACGAAGTGCGCGGTCATGATCAGCACCAGCACCGTTATCGCCCGGAAAACGAGCGGCACCCCGATGCGCCGGCCAAAAGCGGTCGGATCGGATTGACCTTTCAGCGTCGAGAGCACCGCCGCCACGATCACCGCCACCGTCGAGATCTTCGCCCCGCCCGATGCGGAGCCTGAAGCCCCGCCGACCAGCATGATCGCGATCCACGAGAAGAGCGTCACCATGTGCAGGTTATCGAGCGGAACCGTCGCGAACCCGGCCGAGCGCGCCGCCACGCTCTGGAAAAGCGCCACCATCGGCCGGTCGGCAATATCGACCGCCGACAGCGACCGGCTCCACTCCGACACCATGAAAATGAACGCGCCCCCGAACACCAGCAGCAGGTGGCCGGTCAGCACCAGCTTGGTATCGAGCGCGAACTGCTTCCAGCGCCGTTTGCTCACCACGTCCGAGAGCACGAGGTACGACAGCGCGCCCGCCTGGATCAGCAGCATCAGGGTTCCGTTGAAGAGATACGAATCGCGATGCTGCGTCATCGTCACCCCGGAACCTTCCAGGTCGAACCCGGCGTTGCAAAAGGCCGAGATCGAGTGGAACACCCCGTACCAGACGGCGATGTGAATCGGCTCCGAGCGCAAATAGCCGATCGTGAGAAGTGTCGCTCCGATCAGTTCGGTGATGATCACGAACCGGATGATCCGGTTGACGAGGTGCCCGGTGTCGCGAAGCGCCACGCCGGGATCGCTCTGCTGGATCAGCACCTGGTCGTTCAGCCGGGTCTGACCGCGCCGCAGCGCCTGCAGCACGAGGCTGGCGCCGACGATGAACCCGAGTCCACCGGCCTGGATCAGCACCAGCAGCACGAATTCGCCGAGCAGGTTCCACTGTTCCTGGGTATCGGAAACGGCCAGACCGGTGCCGGTCACCGCCGAAACGGCGGTGAAGAGCGCATCGACCACCGGCGCCCGCCGGCCCGATTCGGTAGCGAACGGCATCGCCAGCAGCGCGGCGCCGACCACGCTCATCCCCATCAACGCCAGCGCGAAGAGCTTGGCGTGACGCCCGGAATCAGGCGGTTGCGAGCGCTCGCGCGGCGGCGGAATCTCGATGATCTGTTGCTGCCGGGGTCGGCGGCGAACGAGTGGGTCCCTGGGTCCGCGGCGCGTTTCCATCAGAAGTCCCGGCCGGGATCCTCGCCCTCGACGAAGCGTTCGATGTCGCGATCCGGACCCGCCACCACGATCTCGTCACCGGCCTGTATCGGATCCTGATATGACGGCGATGAGATCATCAGGTTGCCACGCTTGATCAACAGCACGCTCAGTTGCGGCGCGCTGTCTCCGTAGAGTTCGGTCAACGTCTT
>JADLGF010000391.1 GCA_020849415.1 Thermomicrobiales bacterium | reverse complement strand
GGCGGCGAGCATTCGGGTCACTTCTATTTCCGCGACAACTGGTACGCCGATTCGGGCATGATCGCGATGCTGACCGTGCTCGAACTCGTTTCCGAAGCGGGCAAGCCGCTGAGCGAGGTGCTGGCGCCGCTGGATACCCGCGTCCGCTCCGGCGAGATCAACAGCGAGGTGGCCGATCCGGCCGGCGTGCTGGCGAAGATCGAGACGACCTACACCGCCCAGGGCGCGAGCATCGATCACTTCGATGGCATCACGGTCGGGTTCGACAATTGGTGGTTCAACGTCCGCTCATCGAACACGCAACCGCTGCTGCGCCTGAACCTCGAAGTCGATGACGCAACCCAACTGGAAGCGCGCACCAATGAAGTGCTCGCGATGATTCGTGGATAGTTGCGACGAGAGAGTCGCCAGGTGCCTGCAGGGGCGGGTCTTGTGCCCGCCCGGTCGCCCGCAGGCGACAAGCGCGGTTCGATACCGGCGCGTTGCGGCAGGAAACGCATCCCGGTACACACTGAAACACGAAAGGGGAGGGCAAACATGGCCAAGATCGAGAACGCGGAAGCGGTGGTTGAGGAAATCCGGAAGGTTCGGCAGGCGCGGTATTTCGAAGACCAGCCGGTGCCGGACGATGTATTGCACCAACTGCTCGAGGTAGCGCGTTGGAGCGGCAGTGCCCGCAACCAGCAGCCGTGGCGCTTCGTGGTGATCACCGACAAGGCGCAACTGAAGGCGATCAGCGAGGTGCGCGAGTCGATAAATTGGGTCGCAGCCGCGCCGCTGGCGATCGCGCTCGTTTTCGTCACTGAGAACGCCACCACCGGTTACGATGAGGGACGCGTCTCCGAGCGCATCCTCACCGCCGCCTCGCTGCTCGGACTCGGCGGCGGCACCGCCTGGTTCCTGAGCGACGCCGAGAAGTCGGTCGGCGCCGAGGTGATCGGCGTGCCGGACGACATGTTCTGCCGCTCGGTGGTGGTGCTTGGCTACCCGACCACGCTCAAGGATCTGCGCGAAGGCGCCAACATCCCCGGTCGGAAATCGCTGGATGAGCTCGTCAGCTACGGCAAATACGGTCGGTCGAAGGCGTGATGTCAGACGCAATCTTGACCCATCCGCCAATCGGTGAAGCCCAAACCTGGCCTGATCTGCCAATCGGGACGACCCTCGACGTGATCAAGGTCGGCTTCGACGGGTCGATCAAGGCGCGTTATCCGGGCACGCTCGTTGATGCCGGCGCCCCGGCGCCGTGGGTGGCGGTGGAGTGTCACTGGACGCTCCCGAGCGGCGAATCGGGCGGACTCCACCTGGTCACCGGCGACACCCTGATCGAGTTCTATTCACCGGAACACCCCTACAACGCGTTCCGGATTCACGCGCCGGACGGCACGCTGCGCGGCTGGTACGCCAATGTCACTTACCCGACGGTGGTGGAGGGGACGACGCTCGCCTGGCACGATCTCTGGCTCGACCTGATCGTGCTCGCCGACGGTTCGTTCACGGTCGAGGATCATGATGAGTTGGAGGAGGCGGGGATCGCCGAAAGCGATCCCGCCCTGCACGCCGCCATCGTGTCCGCTTGTGACGAATTGGTCCGCCTGGCGACCGATCGCGCCTTCCCCTTCGATCACCGATGAGCGGGCTGATCGCGCTGCTGCTGTTCGTCTCGATGGCGGTTTCGGACACCTTCGCCCACGATCCGGACTCCTGCGAAACCCCGCTGGCGATCGCCTCACCGGTTGCCCACCCCGATCCTTGCGGCTGGAGCGAACTGATCGCGGCGATCGATGCTGCCATGGCCAATAATGCGTTTGATCACTTCACGATTGGTGAACCGGCGGCTGCCACAAGCTCGGAGTACCTGCCCACGGACTGGCTGGATGGCACGGCCTGGAACGCGCACCTGCCGGCCGGCGGCGGTCACCATTGGATGGCGCTGCTTCGTTACGAATCGAACGACGCGCTGACCGATATTCGGAGCGCGTTCACCGCTGAACTGGAACGGGCGATGTTCGTCCGCGCCGATGTGCCGAATCTCGAACCGGCGGATGAGTGCCTCTACCTGTTGCGCGAAGAGACCGCGCGAGCGCTCTGCATCTTCGAGCGGGGTGACCGGCTCATCGTCGGCTACTCTTTCTTTGATCTCGATTACGCCGATGTCCAGCTGGCCAACGCGCTCGCTTTGGCGCGCCTGCTCGACGACGCTCTGGCAACGGTCGACGCCCGCGACGGGCTGCGCTAGGCTCACCGCAACTTATTCGCGATTCACAACCTGAACTGACGGGGAGAAACGAATGCCAATCACACCGGGGATTTGGGTGGCGGATTCGAGTGAATACCGGCCCGATCGCTACTACCGTTACGCCGAACTGACCGAGCTGATCCACCGCTGGGTGAGTGAAAACAGCGACATCGCCTCGATCGAGAGCATCGGCAAATCGTACGAAGGGCGCGATATCTGGGCGCTGACGCTCACCGATCCCGCCACCGGCGCGCCCGATGACAAGCCCGCCTTCTATGTAGACGCCAACATCCACGCCGGAGAGGTCAGTGGCTGCGCGACGATCCTCTGGATGCTCAACTACATCTTCACGAACAAGATATCCGATCCGAAAATCGCCAGAATCCTGAAGGAAACCACCCTCTACGTCATTCCGGCGATCAGCGTCGACGGCATGGACATGCTGCTGCGCGGCGATATCGATCGCGTGCGGTCGTCTGTTCGTCCGTTCCCGGAGGATAAGCAGCAGGACGGCATCGTCGCCGGTGATGTCGATGGCGATGGCACCGTGCTTCAGATGCGGATCAAGGATCCGGCCGGACCGTGGAAGAAGTCGGCGCTCGATCCGCGGATCATGACCAAGCGCCTGCCGGACGATCTCGACGGCGAGTACTACTTCATCCTGCCGGAAGGAACGATCCAGAACTGGGATGGCGGCGCGGTCAATCTGGCGCCGGCGCTGATGGGGCTCGATTCCAATCGCAACTTCCCGGATGAGTGGGGTCCGCACTTCCAGCAGCCGGGCGCCGGCGCGTACCCGCTCTCCGAGCCGGAAGCGAAGGCGATCGCCGAGTTCCTGATCAACCACAAGAACATCCACGGCACTCAGCATTTCCACACATACTCGGCGGCGATCCTGCGTCCGCCCACCCGCATCCCGACCAGCGATCTGCCGCAGCTCGACCAGCAGATCTTCAAGATGATCGGCCAGATGGGTACGGATGAAACCGGCTACCCGGCGATCGGCATCTTCGATGACTTCGCCTACAACAAGAAGGTGCCGATCAAGGGTGGGCTGATCGATTGGGCCTACGAGCAGATCGGCATCATTCCCTTCGCCACGGAACTTTGGAGCCTGACCAAGAAGGCGGGCATCGAGGTGCCGAACTTCATCGAGTTCTTCCGGGACCGGAGCGATGAGGTCGACGTCAAGATGCTCCAGACGCTGGATGAAGGCGTCGGGGGCGAGGGGTTCCGCGATTGGACGCCGTTCACCCACCCGCAGCTCGGCGAGGTCGAGATCGGCGGCTGGCTGCACATGTACACCTGGCAGAATCCGGCCGGCCCGTGGATGGAGGAGATGACCTCCTCCAACGCGAAGTTCCTCTTCCGGCACATGCTGGTGGCGCCGAATCTGGAGTACCGCGAAGCGAAAGCCGAGGCGCTCGGCGGCGGTCTCTACCGGGTGACCGCGCTGGTGCAGAACAGCGGCTTCCTGCCGACCTACATCAGCGAGCAGGCGAAGAAGGTCGGCGTCGGCAAGCCGGTCAGGATCGAGATCGCCGGCGAGGGGATCGAGATCATCACTGGCGAGGCGGAGAGCGAGTTGGGCCACCTGAGCGGTCGCGTCAACCAGTACGGCGGCATGTTCTTCGGCGGCGGCTACCCGCTCGATTCCCGCGCCATCAAGGAATGGGTCGTAAAGGCCCCGAACGGCGGCTCGGTGACCATCACCGCCGGCACCCCCAAGGCCGGCAAGATCACGACCGAAGTCGCGCTCTGATCCTGTCCGAATGAACTGATTTGCAGGCGAGCGGCCGCCGGAGCATGTTGTTGGCTCCGGCGGCCTCGCTATTGGTCCGGCTCGATCTACTTCGACGGAGTGGTGACAATCGTGGCCAGCGCGCCATCGCAATTGTAGCTTGCGTACTATGTCGACCTATTGATTATCTGTCCAGACGGGTGTACTCTGCGGCTGCGGAAAAACAGACAGGTCGCAGCCCCAGCGAGATTCCTGCCGAACCGCAGTGGGGGTTAGTGCCATGTGCCCGGCTCGCTAGTGGACGCCGCGTCCCATCGGGTTCGCATCACCGTGCAGCTGCGTGCTGACGTTGCCCGCGAACTCGCCGCTCATCACTCCCGGTCCGAAGCAACCACGAATCTGCTCGATCTGATCGACACGGCCGGCGCCGGTCTCGAACCGGTCTTTCCCGGAGTTGGCGAACCGGACCTCGAATCGTGGTTCACGGTGTTCGTTTCGGAACCGGCTTCCCCGGCCCTGCTCACTGCGCTCCAGCGCCACGAAGCGGTGCTCGCGGCCTACATCAAGCCGCCGGAATCACCGCCCTGACCAGTCGTTTATCCCTCATCAACGGAGATGAACCATGGCGGAAACACCAAAACGCGCCAGCAGGCGGCGCAAGTCGGCGCCGAACGACCCCGATCCGCCGGCGTCACAACTGGTTTCATTCAGCGCCGAACCGGAGCTGATTGTGATGGCCAGGCCCGATGCCGGTCTGCGGAGCACTCCATCGGGACCGGTTTCGCTCGCGGGAGCGGGGGTCGAGGAACTGAACCGCACGATTGATCGCACCGGCCTCAAGCTCGTGCCGCTCTTCGGCATGGAGGAGCGAATCTCGGCGAGTCTCGCCAGCGTCCGGCGAGCGAGCGACATCGATGTTCCCGATCTCTCGTGCTTCTACCGCGTGGAGGCACCGGCGGCGGCACTGGAAGAGACCGCGAAGGAACTGAACGAGTTGAGCATTGTCGAGGCGGCCTACGTGAAGCCGCCGACGGTGCCGCCGCTCTACAAGATCAAGCTCGAGTATCTCGACCTCGATCGCCTGATCTTCGAATGGCTACGAGGCACGGATGACTTCAGCGGCCGGCAGGGCTATCTCGATCCCGCTCCGGGTGGAATCGACGCGCGCTGGGCCTGGACGCAGCCAGGCGGCCTCGGCAACGGCGTGCGCGTGATCGACATCGAGGGGAACTGGCGCTTCACGCACGAAGACCTGACCCAGAATCAGGGTGGCGTCGTCGGCTCCGGCACGGTGCACAACGGCGTCGATTGGCGCGATCACGGTACGGCGGTGCTCGGCGAGATCAGTGGCGACTCGAACCTGATCGGCATCGTTGGCATCGCGCCGAACACGAACATCCGCGCGATCTCGCACGGCACGATCGGCAGCGCCGCCGCGATTCGGCAAGCCGCCGATCTCCTCAGCCCCGGTGACATAGTCCTGCTGGAAATGCACCGGCCGGGTCCGTTGCACAACTTCGCCGAGCGGAACGACCAGGAAGGGTACATCGCGGTCGAGTGGTGGGAAGACGACTTCGCCGCCATTCGCTACGCGGTGGCGAGAGGGGTTGTGGTCGTTGAAGCCGCCGGCAACGGCGCCCAGAATCTCGACGCCAATCTCTACCAAACCCGTCCAAGCGGCTTCCCCTCCGGCTGGACCAACCCGTTCCGGCGATCGAACCGCGATTCGGGAGCGGTCGTGGTCGGGGCCGGCGCGCCGCCGCCCGGAACGCACGGACTCACCTGGGGGGCCGATCGCTCGCGGCTCGGCTTTTCCAACTGGGGCGCGTTGATCGACGCCCAGGGTTGGGGCTCCGGCGTGACCACCACCGGTTACGGTGATCTGCAAGGTGGCAACGACGAAGATCTCTGGTACACCGATTTCTTCGGCGGCACATCCAGCGCGTCGCCGATCGTCACCGGCGCTATCGCCTGCGTGCAGGGCGCGCTGAAGGCGCGCGGCCGAATTCCGCTTTCACCCGCGCGGGCGCGCGAACTGCTCCGGGCCTCCGGTTCGGCGCAACAGGCTGAAACCGATCGACCGGTCACCCAGCGAATCGGAACCCGGCCGAATCTGCGCCAGCTGATCCCGCAAGCGCTGCAGGACATCTCCTACACCGGCGTGCAATTCACCGGCAATCTGGCCGCCAACCAGACCCAGCGCTGGTTTACCTTCAATTGGCCGGCGCACTGGCACGTGGTCTGGACCGTGGTACCGACCACGCCCCGGCCGGGCGGTCCGCAGATTCGCTGGAAGGTGCAGGTTGAGCGGGCGTCCGACGCCTTCATCACCTACTGGATCGAGGTCACCAACGTGACCAACTCGTCCGTCAACATCGAGGGGCGATTCGCCGTGCTTGGCTACTAGAAAGGCAGGAACGATCATGAGAGTCGGAGTGCAATTCACCGGCAGCGTGCCTGCCAACCAGTCGGTTCGCTGGTTCACCTTCAACTGGCCGCAGCAATGGCACGTGATCTGGTACGTGGTGCCGACCACCCCGCGCAACGGAACCCGGCAGATCGAGTGGAGTGTGGAAGTCGAGCGGGCCTCGGCGACCCACATCACCTACTGGGTGACGGTCCGGAACATCAGTAACCAGCCGGTCAACATCGAGGCCCGCTACGCGGTGCTGAACTAGGAGGCCGGAGATGGCGAAGATCACGATCGAGTTCGACGAGGGTGCCGGTGTGAAAGTGGAACACCCGGACGCTCCGCCATTGCCACCCGCTTCACAGGAGGCGGATGGCGGCGCCGCTCCCGCTGACGACTTTGCCGGCGATACCGGCGCGCTGGCGCCATTCGATCGCGCCGGAAGCGGCGTTCACGATGCCGGCGGTCCGCCGGCGTGGCTGCACGAGGCGATGTCAGGAACCGCGACGTCGCCCGACGCACCGCCGGTGAGCGGTGATACACCGATTGACGGCGGCGGAGCTCCGGAAGGCTAAGCGCGCCGCGGAAATCCCATGGTTCGAAACCATGGGTTAAGTGAGACGAAAACGCCTTCGGCGTTGGGCTGGTTCCTCGACGGTACCTCGCCATCAACCACCCAGTGCCGAAGGCACATTCGTCTGACTTAGCCTATGGTTTTCAACCATAGGAAACCGCCGCCCAACCCCAATTGAACTGCTCAGCGCTTCAACCAGGCGGTCGCGTCGCTCCAGTTGCGGTTCGACGCCGGCGACCCATTGTGCGCGCCGATTCGCCCGGCCAGTTTCCAACGTGGGATCGAATGGCCGGCTTCGGCTTCCGGGGGTACCTGCCGCGCCGCCGACAGGATCAGCAGCGCGGCCGCGACCGCCGCCGCTTCCTCGTCAGTTGGTTCAGGGGTGATATCGAGGCGGAAGGCGGGATCGGTCACAGCGGGATATTCCCGTGCTTGCGGGCGGGAGTCGCCACGCGCTTGGTCCGGGCGGTGGCGAGCGCGTCGATCAGCCAGGGTCGCGTGTCGCGGGGCTGGATGACCGCGTCGATGTAGCCGCGCGAGGCCGCCTGGTAGGGCGACGAAAAGAGCGTTTCGTACTCCGAGATCAACTCCTTGCGCCGGACAACCGGGTCTTCGGCCGCCTGGAGATCGCGCCGGAAGATCAGCCCGACCGCTGCGTCCGGACCCATCACAGCGATCTCCGCCTGCGGCCAGGCAACATTGAAATCGGCCCCGATGTGCTTCGAATTCATGACCACGTAGGCGCCGCCGTAGGCCTTGCGCGTGATCACGGTTACCTTCGGCACGGTCGCCTCCGCGTAGGCGTAGAGCAGCTTCGCGCCGTGACGGATGATGCCGCGGTACTCCTGATCGGTGCCGGGCAGGAAGCCCGGAACATCGACAAAGGTCACCAGCGGGATGTTGAAAGCATCGCAGAAGCGGATGAAGCGTGCGCCCTTGATGCTGGCATCGATATCGAGCGTGCCGGCCAGGTGACGCGGTTGGTTGGCGACGATCCCGACCGCGTGCCCATCGAGCCGGGCGAAGCCGCAGATGATGTTCGGTGCGTGCGCCGGCTGCACCTCGAAGAAATCACCGTTGTCGACGATCTCCGCGACCAGTTCGTGCATGTCGTACGGTTTGGTGCTCACCTCCGGCGCGATCGTGTCGAGCCGTTCGCTGCGCCGCTCGGGATCGTCGCCGGTCGCTTCGAACGGCGCGTCCTCGAGATTGTTCGAGGGGATAAATGAGAGCAGCGCCCGGACCTGCTCGATCAGTTCATCTTCATCGGCCGCTTCGAAGTGGGCGACACCGCTGGTGCGGGCGTGGGTATCGGCCCCGCCGAGCGCTTCCATCGTCACGGTTTCGCCTGTGACCGTTTTGATCACATCTGGGCCGGTGATGAACATCTGGCTCGTTTTCTCGACCATGAAGATGAAATCGGTCATGGCCGGGGAGTAGACGGCGCCGCCGGCGCAGGGGCCGGCGATAATCGAAATCTGCGGAATCACGCCCGAGCAACGGACATTGCGGAAGAAGACTTCGCCGTACCCGGCCAGGCCCTCGACCCCCTCCTGAATCCGGGCGCCGGCGGAATCGTTGATGCCGATCACCGGGCAGCCGTAGCGCTCGGCGAGGTCCATCAACTTCACCATCTTGCGAGCGAACGCCTCACCGAGTGAGCCGCCCAGTACCGTGAAATCCTGCGAGAACACGGCGACCCGCCGCCCCTCGATCGTGCCGAAGCCGGTGACGACACCGTCGCCGTAGGGATTCGATTTCCCCATGCCGAATTGGGTGGCGCGGTGTTGCACCAGGGCGTCGAGTTCCTGGAACGAATCGGGATCGAGCAGCGCCAGCACCCGATCGATCGCGCTGCGCTTGCCGCGTTGCGCCTGCTTTTCGGCGGCCGCTTGATGCTGGGCGGCGATATCCGTTTGCAGGCGCTCGAGTCGCGCCGCCTTTGAAACAGAGGTTTCGGTGTCGTTCGTCACCCGGGGTCACTCCAGCCGATCGCGATTCCAACCGGCAGCGATTGTACCGGAGCCCGGCGAGGCCGGAAACGCGCGCTCGGCTGTGCCGCACAGCACAGGCGATCTGTGCCCGGGGCGAATGAAAATCCAGAGCCATTGCGGGAGACTCTAGGTGTAGGCTAATATGCCTAGGCCGTACAAAGTGAACGCGGGCCGGAGCGGCGCCGCGAAGGAGAAGAAGCCGTGTTGCAGCGAACGATTTCCCGGCGGCGGTTGGTGGCGATGGCGGGCGCGAGCGCGCTCGGAGCGGCGATCGGGACCGGGTTGAAGATCCAGCGCGCTTCTGCCGCGCTGGCCGATCAATACGAACTGATCGATCTCGGGGTCACCGGTCCTGAGGCGCGTGCCAACCTTGGTCTCAACGACATGAACGCGAGTGGCGTGCTCGTGGGGAACATGTACATCGATGCAGAAAAGGATTCCCCTTGGGTCTTCCGGGACGGAACGATGAGCCGGATCAAGACGGGAGAGTATGGCGCGCGGGTCTCGTGCATCAACGGTGCAGGGGTCATGGGCGGTCGCGATCTCCGTGGTTGGCATACGGAAGAGCAACCCTGGGGATTCCCTGTTCTTTGGATCGACGGTGAGAAGGAAGTGCTGCCGTTCCCCGATGGCCTTCCCAGCCCCGGTGAAGAGGGACGTGTTTTCGACATCAATGACGAGGGAGTCGCGGTTGGTGATGTGTCGATCGCGGGGGGAACGACCGTGCCGGTCATCTGGCGTGATGGTCGCGCCGAGATCCTCCCTGGCTACGAGCCGGGGGGACGCGGAGGCGCTCGATTCATCAACAACAACGGTATGGTGGTCGGTGACCTGACGGTGGAAGGCAGGGGTGGCGGCGTCGTCTGGACTGAGTTCGGGATCGAATCATTCACCATCGACGGTATTGAAGGCGCCACAATGTTCGGTTTCCTGGGGCTTGACGAGTTTGACCGGATTCTTGGGACGGTGAATTTCGGCGACGCAAACGGAACCGCCGCACATTCGAACGGCAACGGCGGAGTGCCCACGCTCTTCGCTCCGGGCGTTGAGGGCGAAACGTTCGCTGGCGTTTACTGCAGCCTCGGTGCGAACCTGTTTGGCGGCTATTCATCGACCGGGGATAAAGCGCAAGCCTATGTTTGGGACAACGGCGTGCCCATCGAGGTGCGGTCGCTTGTCAAGAACACGCGTGGGCTTCGCCTGACGACCCTCAATCGGTTCTCGGACGACGGCTGGATGGCCGGGAACGCCATTGACAAGGACGGAGCTCGCCACCCGTTCCTGCTCATGCCGGCCTAGCGCTCAACTTCATTCGGTCCGCTGAGCCTGCGAACGCCGCCGGAGATTCCCCGGCGGCGTTCGCATTT
>JADLGF010000390.1 GCA_020849415.1 Thermomicrobiales bacterium | reverse complement strand
CGGCTGGCCGCTTCCGGGGGATCGTTGCGCTTGGTCAATGCCGTCATGCTCGCCAGCGAGGCCAGCGCGACCGGCGTCAAGCCGGCTTCCGCGCCGCCGGTGATGGCAACATCCGCCTCGCCCCGTTTGAGCAGATTGACCGCGTCGATGAAGGCCTGCACACCGGCGGCGCAAGCGGCCACCGAGGTGACTGACGGTCCGTGAATGCCGAAGGCCATCGAAACCTGGCAACTCGCCATGTTCGGCGCGAAGATCGGGATCAACAGCATGTGGACTGCTTTCGGCCCCCGGCGCACCATGTTCGAGACTTCCGTCTCGATCGCCGGGATGCCGCCGCCGCCGGTATTGATCACGACCGCGATCCGTTCGCGGTTGTCATCGGTCACGGTCAATTGGGCCTGATCGAGCGCTTCCTTGCTCGCCGCTACGGCGAACTGGGCGAATCGATCCATCCGCTTGGCGACCTTGAAATCCATGAAGTCGCGCGGGTTGAAATCGCGGACCTGCCCGCCGATCTTGACCTCGAGTTCACTCGTATCGAAGGCGTCGATATAACTGATCCCGGAGCGTCCTTCGAGCAGGGCGCTCCAGTACGCCTCGGCTCCGATGCCAAGCGGGGTGATCGCGCCTAACCCCGTCACGACGATGCGCGTCACGCTCGCCTCCCTCTCGCCGCCCGCGCGGGCAGCGCCATCAGTGCAAATAGTGAAATGCCGCGGCGGTGATCCCGGTACGCTGGCATCGCTGAATTGTACGAGATTGCCGCGACCGGATACGTTTGACCGCGATCAGCCAGCGTCGACCGGGAGTTCCAGGCCGAGATCACCGATGCTCTTGACCGGGAGATCGCGATCGATCCGCTTCACGAGACCCGCCAACACGGCTCCCGGCCCGAGTTCGAGCAGGGTGGTGGCGCCGGCCGCTTTCATCGCCTGCACGGTTTGGGTCCAGAGCACCGGACCCTCCATGTGGGCCAGCAGTTCGGCCCGGACGGAGGCAGCGTCGGTCAGTGGTTGCACGCCGGCGTTCGAGAGGACCGGCCACGCGGGATCGCTGATCGTCGCCGCGTCAATGGCGGCGGCGAAGGCGCGGTTGGCCTCGGTCATCAACGGCGAGTGTGCGGCAATGCTGACGCCGAGTCGCACCGCGCGCCGGGCGCCGGCCGCCTTGGCGAGCTCCATCGCTTTCTCCAACGCCGCCACCTCGCCGGAAATCACGGTCTGTCCCGGGCAATTGGCGTTGGCGATCACGATCACACCGAGATCGGAGGCTTCAGCGCAGATTTCGGCGAGCTTGTCGTCGTCTACGCCAAGAATTGCGGACATGCCGCCCGGCGAGGCGTCCCCGGCCTCTTTCATGAGCCGGCCCCGTTCGCGCACGATGCGCAGCGCATCGGCGTAGGCAAGGGAGCCGGCCGCGACCAGTGCGCTGAACTCACCGAGCGAGTGACCGGCCCCGATGATTGCCGTCAGTTCCAGCTCGCGCGCGGCGGCCGCCTCGATGATGGCGGCGTGCGCGGCGACGGACGCGGCGAGGATGGCGGGCTGGGCGTTGACCGTGTCTTCGAGCGTTTCCGCCGGACCGTTCGCCATCAAGCCGGCGAGATCGAACCCGAGCGTGTCGTTCGCTTCGGTCAGCCGCGCCTTCGCGGCGGGCGAGGCCTCGGCCAGCTTCGTCGCCATGCCGACGAATTGGCTCCCCTGGCCCGGAAAGATCAGGCCGACGTTTCCTTCGATGAGCGGCTGCGCCATGTCGTTCACACCTTTGCGTGTCAGTGAGCTTCGAGCGTACTGGCGAAGAGGATAACGCGAAGGCGCGTTCCGGCGGCGCGATTTCCCCGTGGAAACCCGCGTGAGGGCGGGTGCGAGCGGGGAAGCACGGGCGATAGCATCGTCGAGCCACGCAATGACGCGGCAACGACCGGCGGCAGTGGAGCCGACGGGAACATTCTTCGAGGAGGAAGACGGATGAGACGGATCGCGGCGTTGTTCGCCATGTTCGCGCTGTTGGCTTCGAGCTTCGTGGCCGCGGCACAGGAGGGATTCACCGGGTATTCGAACGAGATCCTGTCGAAGGCAGGCTATCCTGATCTTTTTGTTACCGTTGGTCCATCCGGACTCGAAGCGCCCGACACGCTCGAAGCCGGTTTCTACTACGTCACGCTCAGCGCCGAAGTCGCCGAGCAGGTGGCGTACATGAACATCGTCATCCCGCCGGCCGGCCTCACCGACGATGAGGTGAACGCCCAGCTCCTCGAAGCGGGCAACGGCGATGTCGTACGACACGGCTGGAACTTCATCGGCGGCACCAACACGCCGAATCCGGGCCAGACGGCTTCGTTCGTCCTGGAGCTGAAAGAGGGCGAGTACCTCATCGGTGCTTCCTACTACTCTGTCGAGGCCAATGGCGCTGACGAAGTGATGCTCACCAGCCCGCTCACGGTTACCGCGCGCGTTTCCGATGACATCCAGACCGTCCCGGAAGCCACCGTCAAGGTCGAGATGACCGACGAGCTGCGTTACATCGTCACTCCCGATCCGGTTGCCGCCGGCCCGCAGGTCTGGGAGATCACCAACACCGGCGTGCACCACTCGCACCACGTCGTGATGGTCGGGGTGCCGGAAGGCACGACGGCTGAGCAGATCATCAGCGAAGCGCAGTCGATGTTTGCCGGCACGCCGGCGGCCGGTCCAGGTCTCTTCGCCCAGTTCACGCCAGGTGGTTACGCGGCGCTGCAATCGGGTGGAAACACAACCTGGGTCGAGTTCGATCTCACTCCGGGCACCTGGGCGCTGATCTGCTTCATCATGGAAGATGGCGTTTTCCAGCCCCACCTGCTCGAAGGCATGGTTACGGTCTTCACCGTCGCCTAGATCAGACCTCTCGCGCGGCTCCCAATTCGAACGGCGTGACGCCGGGAAACACAACGTCCTTGAAGAAGCGGGCAATGAGCCCGCTTCTTCCATCGACGGCGAGCTTTTCGTAGACATTCGAGAGGTGCCAGTTCACGGTCGCCGGGCTGACGAAGAGTCGCTTGGCGACCTGCGTGTTTTCCAGCCCCTGAATGACGAGGAGGGCAATATCCCGTTCCCGGGCGGTCAACGACCATTCGGGCGGCAGCGTCACCGGTCCGGTGATCCCCGCTGGCGTGATCACGATCGCCACGCCGCCGGCGGCGTCCGCGTGCGACGCCTCGATTCGCACCGGACCGGTGGCGGATGGGGCGATCAGCCGACCCGCCGCCCCATCAGGATTCGAGCGGAGCGCCGCCCGTGCCGCCAGGATGGCGCTGGAAAGCGACGAGTCACCCGGGTCCCGGAGAAGGTCGAGCCAGCGTTCCGAGGCGGGTGTGAGTGGACGGGTGCGATCATCGGCATCGATCAAGAGCAACCCCGACGCATCGGGCGCATCGCTATCGGCCATCAGTGCGCGCTCCCGGCCGAGGCTCGCCGCGACGGCATTCCCGATGGTGCCGCCGATCAGGCGCAGGAACTCGACCTCGGTCGCCCGGAAACTCGGCGCGTCGTCCCGCCGGTAGGCCTGGAGCGCCGCGATCCAGAGTCCGTTGGCGTGGAATGTGCCAAAAATCGTGCCGCCCGTGGGGCTGCGCAGTTCGTGAAAAAGTTCGTAATGCTGGTTGGGCGTGACGTTCTCCAGCATGGCGGGTTTCAGTCCGTATGACTGATCTTGCCGCTCCTGCAGCGCCAGCGCGGTCACGCCCGATCGCATTTGCTCCGGAATCTCGATGTAGCGCAATGCGCCGGAGCGGAGATACACGTCGCCGAGCCACTCGTTCCGCGGATCGAGATCGTTGGCGCTGGCATCGAGCAACCGGCTGATCAACAGGGTGCGCGGTTCGATCTGGAAGAACCGGTGGCCGTCGCTCGGGATCGCGATCGAAATCGCCTCCATGATCCGCCGGGCAAGCGGGCGGGGCAGGAGCGCGGCGGCGACGGCGTCGTTGAGTTTCGCCAACGCCCGGGTTTGGTTCTTGCTCAGTCTCGCCATCGCCGGTTCCGGAATGCAACTTCAAAATCCGGCCGGTATGGTAACAGGCGGGTATCCCGGGCCGGCGAGAGGTGCTACCGTGAGTTGGGACGATTGACGAAGGCGGTGACACGGTCGCGTTCGTTCGCGGGATACAATTGCCGTGAATAGAACGATGGTGGTGGCGGGGCCGTTGCCCGGGTTATCGCCGGATCGCGATGCGTTGTGGCACGATACGCGCACCGGCGCAGGCGGGCTGATTGCCCGCATGATCGCCTCGTTTCAACCAGCGGATTGCATGTTCCCAATCGCTTTGGTCCGGCGGGCCACGAAGGTCGCGGCGGCCCGGACCACGAGAGGAGGCAACGGTATGATCAGGCGAATTTCCGGATTGCTCGGGTTGTTCGCGCTTCTGTTCGGCCTGACGATGGCCGGCGCCACCGGCCAGGTGCTGGCCCAGGAAGGAACTCCGGAAGCAACGCCGGCCGCCGAGGAGACCGACGAAGAGGCAACCGGGGAAGAGACGGCGCCGAATATCGTCACGCTCGTCGCCTGGTACCAGGCCGATGAAGAAAACGATCTGCTCGTGCTCGTGCCGTTGCAGATCAGCCCGGCCGGTGTGGCGTCACCGGGCCAGGCGAACGACCAGGCGCTCAACGGCTCGGTCGATTTCGAGGCCGAGCGGAACGCCGGCGGGTTGCCGCGCATCACGCTCGGCAATTCGATCTTCGATGCGTACCCCCTGGTCGAGGGCGATCGTAATTCGGTTCAGCAGTGGTTCTTTTTCCAGGGGAACGAATCGGGTCGACCGGCCACGCTCGTGATGCAGGTGACCGCCGACGCCGGACCGTACGAAGGCGCGATCGGCACTGCCACCTTCATCTCCCGGTCGCTCGACAGCACCGGCGTGGTCGTGATCGTCCTCTACCTTGCCGAATGAGGTTCGTTCCGCCAGAGGCGCGGCAGGCGGTGATAGCGGACCGCGAGGTCGATGAACGCGACCGTCATGTACGTCTCGCCGGCCGCGCGGTGCCAGGCCATCCAGAGCGCCGCGCCGCCGGCGATGATCAGCGCAAATTCGAGGCCGATCAGCGCGCGCCCGGGCACCTGGAAGCGAGGCAGGTATTTCGGCTCCGGATCGGCTGAGGCGTAAACGGTCGACCACAGGAACAGAAGCAGCGCGCCGCCAAGCATGGCGAGCGCGCTGCTTTTTGCGTTCGAGGAGCCGAGCGTCCAGCCATACCAGCCGGCGCCGACCGCGCCGGTCGCGATCACGACGGCGTGAACCAGGCGGCCGACGAGCGGCGCATCCGCCTCGCTAGAAGGCGGGGGCGGCTTTGGCACGCTCAGGTGCGGCGGAGATGATGAGGCAGGCGTTCTGGCCGCCGAGGCCGAACGAGTGCTTGGTCAGGTGGCGGAAGCGGGTGAGCCGCGGCTCTCCGGCGACGATGTCGAGCCCGATCTCCGGATCGGGGTTGTTGAAATTCAACGTCGGTGGAATCTTCTGGGCAGCCAGGCTCAGTACCGCAGCCACCGTCTCCAGCGCGCCGGACGCGCCCATGCAGTGGCCGATGGCGCCCTTGATCGAATTGACCGGAATCTTCGAAGCCCGTTCGCCGAACACGACCTTGATCGCCTCGGCCTCGGCGAGATCTCCGGCGGGCGTCGAGGCGGCGTGCGCGTTGATGAACCCGATGTCGTCCGGCTCGAGGCCGGCGTCCTCCAGCGCCCAGTTAAGCGCCCGGGCGGCGCCGGTGCCTTCGGGGTGCGGGGCGATCAGGTGATAGGCGTCGTTTGAGGTAGCGAAACCGGTGATCTCCGCGTAGATTTCGGCGCCGCGGTTGACGGCGTGCTCGTAATCTTCCAGCACCAACATCCCGGCGCCTTCGCCGAGCACGAAACCGGCCCGGGTGGCGTCGAACGGACGACTGGCGGCTTCGGGATTGT
>JADLGF010000389.1 GCA_020849415.1 Thermomicrobiales bacterium | reverse complement strand
GCAGCAGATCGCTGTTCATGTTGTTGATGCGCGCCATCACCAGGGCGTGATCGCCATCGAGATCGAGCGCGGTCACCTGGCCGCCATCCTCGAGCCAGGTTTCGGTGTCGCCGCCCGGCAGACGCTGCACGACGATATCGAACGAACCCTCGTCGCGATCGTTGGTGCGGTAAACCACGGCGTCGCCGGCCGCGTTCAACCGGCCCGGTTCGTAGAAGGCGCCGTCGTCCGGCGTGAGCCGTTTCGGCTCGGCGCCGGGGACATCGAGCGCGTAGAGCTGCTGCCGCTCGTTGCCGCTCAGGTCCATGCCGAAGAGGATGCGCCCCGAGGCGGCGAGCAGCGAGATGAGCCGCTCGTTGTACTGCGTGATCGGGGCGATGGCGCCGGTCGAAAGCGTGACGTATGACGCCTGCGCGGTGCCGGTGGTCGTATCGAGAAAGGCCATCCGGTCGCTATCCAGGAAAACCGGCTGGCTGCAGGCGACCCGGGAAACATAGCGCGCGGCGAGTTCCTTGTAGGCATCGTGCGACATGAACGCGAAACCCCTTTCGTGGTGGCGGTCTGAATCAGGTGGTCGGATCGAGCGCGTCGCGCAATCCGTCTCCCAGCAGATTGAATGAAATCACGGTGATGAAAATGGCGAGCGTGGGGTAGATGAAGGTGTGCGGCGCGATCGCGAGGTACTCGCGGGCGGTGCTCACCATCGTGCCCCATTCCGGAATCGGCGGCTGAATGCCGAGTCCGAGGAAGCTGAGGGTGGCGCCGACCAGCACCGCCGTCGACACCTGCAGCGAGGCGTACACGGTGATCGGCGAGACGAGATTGACGAAGATGTGCCGGCGCACGATGCCCGGTCCGCTCGATCCCGCCACTCGCGCGGCGGTGACGAACTCCCGTTCCCGCAGCGAAAGCACGAGCGAGCGGGTGATCCGGGCGAAGCCGGGGATTTCGTTGATGCCGATGGCGATGATGATGTTCAGCAGCCCTGGCCCCAGCGCCGCCACGATCGCGATCGCCAGCAGAATGCCGGGGAAGGCCATCATGATGTCGATCAGGCGCATGATCACCGAATCGAGCTTGCGGTAGAAGCCGGCGATCGCGCCGAGCGTCACCCCGACGATGAAGCTGAGCACCACCGCGCCGACCCCCATCACCAGCGAGTAGCGCGCGCCGTACATGATCCGGCTGAGGATGTCGCGGCCGAGCTCATCGGTGCCGAGCCAGTGCTCGGAGGATGGCGTCTGGAAACGATCCATCACCGATTGCTTTTTCCAGTCGTACGGCGCGATCTGCGGCGAAAAGATGGCGATCAACGTCAGCGTGACCAGCACGATCAGGCCGAGACAGGCGAGTTTGCTCCGGAAAAGCTTGCGCCAGAAGCGGGTCCAGCCGCTCTGCATCTCCTGATAGCGCGCCGCCACCGGCCCGTTGGTCTGTTCGGCCAGGTCCTGCAAGCGAATGGGTGGTCCGGTTTCCGCGGTTTCCATATCCACACCCCTTATCGGTAGGAAATGCGCGGATCGATGACCGCATACAGGATGTCAACCACCAGATTGACCAGCACGAACACCAGCGAAACCAGGAGCACGACCCCCTGCACGACCGGGAAATCGCGGCCCTGGATCGCGTAGACCGCCAGCCGGCCAACGCCCGGCACGGCGAAGATCGTTTCGGTAACGACCGCGCCACTGAGCAGGTAGGCAAATTGCAGCCCGACCACGGTGACGATCGGCAGCATCGCGTTCGGCAAAGCGTGCTTGATCAGCACCGGAATCTCGCGCAGCCCCTTGGCCCGGGCGACGCGCACGAAGTCCTGGTTGAGCACCTCGAGCATGGTCGAGCGGGTCAGGCGCGACATGGTCGCGATCGAGCCGACCGAGAGGGTGATCGCCGGCAGGATCATGCTTTTCAGCCCGGCCACGGTCCAGATTGGATCACCGCGGCTGCTGATCGGCAGCCACTGCAGCTTGTAGCCGACCAGGTACATCAAGCCGAGGCCGACCGCGAAAACGGGCAGGGTGATGCCGAGCATCGAGCCCATCATCAGCCCGCTGTCGATCAGGGTGCCCCGTTTCGCGGCGGCGGTGACGCCGAGCGGAATGGCGACGATGAAGGTGATCACCGCCGCCGCCACCGCCAGCTGAAGCGTGCGCGGCAACGCTTCGAGCACCTCGTCGATCACCGGGCGATTGCTGCGCAGCGAGGTGCCGAGATCGCCCTGCAGCACCCGGCCGAGGTAACGGAGGTACTGCTCGGGCAGCGGCTTATCGAGCCCGAGTTCGCGCTCGAGTGCGGCCACCACGTCCGGAGGCGCATCGGCCCCGGCGATCACCTGGGCCGGATTACCCGGCACCAGGTGAATCACCAGAAAGACCAGCATCGAAACGCCCAGCATCACCACCGGGAGAATCAGCAGCCGCCGCCCGATGTACTGCGTCATCTAGCCCGCCAGGGAGATATCGAGCATCCGGTAGAGCCAGCGGCCCGGGTGCACATTCACACCCTCGACGCCATCAGCCACCCCGAGCGTGCCGAGCTGGTGGATAAGGGGCGCGATCACCGCGTCTTCCAGCAGGCGCTGCTGGATCGAGGCGTAGGCCGCTTCGACTACGGCCGGATCGGGATTGGCGCGCGATTCATCCAGCCAGGCGTCGATCTCCGGCACCGAGTATCCGAAGCGGTTCGGCGCTGGCATCTGTACGGTGTGGAAATAGAAGTACAGCACATCGGCGTTGTCGTAGAACACGCCGATCGCGAAGGCGGTTTGCTCGCCGGAGCGGGCCGCTTCGAACCAGGCGGTCTGCTCGTACTGTTCGGTTTCGAGCCGGATGCCGACCTCCGCCAGTTGCTGTTCGAGAATCTGGGCGGCCAGCACGTTTTCGTTGGTATTGATCACCCAGTAGGGGACCGCCAACGGCTGGCCATCCTTTTCGCGGACGCCATCGCTCCCCTCGACCCAGCCGTCGGCCTCGAGGATGGATTTCGCCTGCTCGGGATCGTAGGCCATCACCAGATCGGCCGCGCCCGGCCAATACCCCGGCGTTCCCGGGTGCAGGATGGTGTCGGCGGCGATGCCAAGCCCGAAGTAGGCGCCGAACGCGACCTCTTCCTTATTGATGGCGTGGTTGATCGCCTGGCGCACCGAGAGCTCGCTGGTCGGGAACACGGCCTGGTTCATGCCGAAATAGGTAGTTTGCAGTTGCTCGTACTGAACGACATCGACCCCCTGACCGCCGGACAGGCGTTCGACATCGGCGGCTGGCACCTCCTGCACCAGGTGCACATTCCCTGCCTGGAACTCGGCGATGCGGGTGGCGGCTTCCGGAATGATCCGGATCTCCACCCCCTCAACGTACGCCGGGCCGGGATTGCTGAAGATCGGCGCACCCCACGTGTAGGCATCGTGGCGCGTGAAGACCAGATTCTGGCTGCGCGCCCACGATTCGAATTTGAAGGGGCCGGTGCCATCGACCGCCGATACACCGTACTGATCGCCGGCCGCCTCGACCGCCTCCTGGTTCAGGAGCGAGGCCCAGCCGATCGAGAATTGATCGAGCAGCAGGTTGTTCGGGATGCTGAGGGTGAAAACGACGGTGGTCGCATCGGGCGCTTCGACCGTTGAGATCGCGGCGAAGTTGTAGGCGGTCGGCGAGGCCTCGTCGGCCAGCCAGCGTTCGAAGGTGTACTTCACATCGGCCGAGCTGAACTCCTTGCCGGAGTGGAAGGTGACGCCGGTTTTGAGGGTGAAGGTGTAGGTGAGGCCGTCCTCACTCACTTCCCAGGAGTCGGCCAGACCGGGCTGGATCGTGCCGTCGTACCCCTTGGTCACGAGGGTGTCGTGGGTGAGCTGGATGACGCGGCTGGCGATGAGCGCGGTCGTCTTGTGCGGATC
>JADLGF010000388.1 GCA_020849415.1 Thermomicrobiales bacterium | reverse complement strand
TGAGCGCGCCGAACCCCTACCCAATCCACGAAACCGGCATCCCGATGCGCGATGGCAGCGAGCTCGCTGCCTCGGTTTGCTTGCCCCATCACTCCGAGCGTCCCGCGCCGGCGATCGTGACCATCACCCCCTACGACAAGAGCGGGACGGTCGGTCCCGGTTCGGAAGGGGAGTTCTATCAGCGCCACGGGTACGTGTTCGTGACGGTCGATTGTCGTGGCCGCGGGAAATCCGAAGGGGAGTGGCGGGCGTTTTTCAACGATCCGGATGATGGGCACGATGTGATCGAGTGGGTGGCGCGGCAGCCCTGGTGCACCGGCAAGGTCGGCACGACCGGGCTGTCGTACTCCGGGTGGACGCAGTGGGCGGCGGCTTCGCGCCGGCCCGAGCACCTGACCTGCATGGTGTCGAGTTCGGCGGCGGGCCGGTGGCAGCAGGAGATTCCCTACACCAGCGGCTGTTTCCAGCTCTTCTTCGGCTGGTGGGTGTACGCGGTGCGCCGGCGGATCATCGAGCGGGGCGGATTGCGCGACGTCGATTGGGACGAGCTGCTGCGCACCCTGCCGCTCGATGCACTCGGTGATTTCATCGATCCGAGCGGCGAAACCTGGCGCGACCTGATGGATCACGACACGCTCGATGAGCTCTGGCGCTCGATCCGCTTCGATGATCGTTACGACCAGTTCGACTGCCCCTGTTTGCACGTGACCGGCTGGTACGATCTCGAGGATCTCACCGGCGCCTTCCATCACTACGAATTGATGATGGCGAATTCACCCGCGGCCGATCGGCAGCGGTTGATCGTCGGGCCGTGGAGTCACGTCATGACCCGCCGGCCCCACCACACCTACGGCGGGGTGGCGTTCGGCGAAGCGGCCGCGCCCGATATGAACCACGTGCATCTGCGCTGGTTCGATTACTGGCTGAAGGGGATCGAGAACGGCGCGCTGGACGAGGCGCCGGTGCAGCTGTTCGAACCGGGGAGCAACCGCTGGGTCGATGCTGAGCGTTGGCCGCTCGCGACCGAGGAACGCACGCTGCATCTGACCGCGGAGGGGCTCTCCTCATCGCCGGGTGAAGCGCAGCCGCGATCGTACCGTTACGATCCGGACGATCCCGCTCCGACCCAGATCGATGTCACACGGTACCCGTTCGAGAACCCGCCGCTCGATCAGCGGGCGGTCGAGGCGCGATCCGATGTGCTGACCTGGACCAGCGAGCCGTTGGAGGGAGAGTTGGTGATCTCCGGATGGCCAGCCCTCGATCTGGTGGTTTCGAGCGACTGTGACGACACCGAATTCCACGTCAAGATCACCGATGTCACGCCGGAGGGGGAGTCGCTGAAGGTGGCGCAGGGATGTTTGCGAGCGTCGTATCGCGATTCGCTTGAACATCCGCAGCCGCTTGTTCCGGGCGAGCCGACTCGGCTTTCGATCGAAATCTGGCCGATTCACCATTGCTTCCAACCGGGGCACCGCGTACGGGTTTCGGTGACGAGCGCCGACTTTCCGTGGTTCGCCCGGAGCCTGAACCAGTTTGGGCCGCTGAAATCGCAAACGGAACCGAAGGTGGCGATCAATACGATTCACGCGGGTCAACTGCGGTTGCCGGTGCGCGCCGATGTTGACGTGACGCTGAAAGGGACCATTGCATGAGCGAGACCACCGGGCGCGATCTGTCGCCGCGCCGGAGCGAGCCGGTGATCATGACCGAGATCGTTTTCCCGCAGGACACCAACCACTACGGCACGATGTTCGGCGGAAATGCGTACGCCATGATGGACAAGGCGGCGTTCCTGGCCGCAAACCGCTTTTCGGGCACGATGGCGGTGACCGCCGCCACCGAGCGTATTGAATTCACGACGCCGATCAAGCACGGCATGATCATCGATATCGTGGCGCGGGTGATCCACGCCGGCCGCACCTCGATGATCGTCGAGGCTGAGCTTTTCTGTCAGGACCCGTTGACTGGCGACCGGCAGCTGGCGACCAACGGCTACTTCACGATGGTGTCAATCGGGGCGGACGGCAAGCCGGTGCAGATTCCCGAGTTGATCGTCGAGACCGATGACGAGCGGGCGAAGTGGGCGATCGGCGAGGAGATTCGCCAGGCGGCATCCGCGCGCCGGTCGAGGCGCAACGAGGCGTGAGGCGTGGGGCGTGAGGTGCGAGGAGGCCGTTGCCATCGCGACGGCGTGGGTGCGCGAGGTCGCTGTCGGCTGGTCGGGCTTCAGGGGCGCGCTGTTGCACGGTTCGATCCTCGATCTCGCCGATGACGCGGAGATTCCGCCGGCTTCCGATGTCGATCTGCTGGTGGTGCTCGATGATCCGGACGCGGTTACGAAGCCGGGCAAGCTGCTTTGGCGCGGGGTGCTGCTCGAGGTGTCGCTGATCGGCTTCCGCCAGGTCGATACACCGGAGAAGGTGCTCGGGGAATACAACCTGGCGCCGAGTTTCCGGGTGAACGGGATTCTGGCTGATCCGGACGGAACACTGACGGCCGTACAAGCCGAGGTTGGCGAGCATTTTGCCGATCCG
>JADLGF010000387.1 GCA_020849415.1 Thermomicrobiales bacterium | reverse complement strand
GCACGCTCGATGAAAAAGGCGAGGTTGTTCGGGTGGTTGTAAGGTCCAATCGCGCGGCGCACGCCATCAGCCGCCACGCCGGAACCGCGCAGCAACCCGACAATCCCCCACCCCGCCACCACGACCATCATCGCCGCCAGAGCGCCTAGCGCCACCTCGATCCGGCCCCGTCGCACCACGCGCAGGGTCAGCGGCACGATCACCAGCGGTTCGAGGATGATCGTGCGCACGGCGCGCAGACTGGCGTCGCGGTGGCCGGGATCGGCCAGGTTCGTCAACGCCAGCACCGAGAGCGTAATCAGGGCCGCACCGCCGATCAACACCGCGATGCCGGGCAAGAGTTCGCGTACCGGTGCGATCGACCGAGTAGAGACACACTCCAGCGCCACGCGACCGGCCAAGCCGATCGACGCCGCGATCAGCGCCAGTTCCAGCAGCATCCAGCTGCCATCGCCGATGCTGACCGGCCGAAAGATGAGCGGAGTCGCCGCCAGGCAGGCGCCGAGTGCCGCCGATGGAGAAACGGCCGAAACGGCAGCGGCCGCAATGACGACGATTCCAGACGCCGGAACGGGCAATCCAAACGCAAGAATCACACCCAGAACGACAAGAAACCCGAGAAACGCGGGGTTTCCGCGCGACTCGAGCGATTCGATGGAGGCGAGCAGCCGGCTCATCGACGCGCCCACCGTTCCGAGAACTGCCCCCAGATCGGGCCAGTTCGACCGTTGGCGCGACGATCGAGGTGCCCCCACCTCCGCGCGATCAGGTAGATGAGGTCCCGGAAACCGGCCACGAGCAGCACAATGCCGGCGATCGTCAACGCTTTCACCGGCCAGAGCATGCCCATGCGCCGGTTGACGATGAAGCCGCCGATCGTGAGACGGCCCGGTGTATCGAGCGAGAGCTTCAGTTCGTGCGTGCCGCTTCCGAGACCGCTGGCCAGGTTCGAGCGGATGTTCGAGGCGGTCGGCCACTCGAGATCGATGATCGAAGCGCCATCCTCGACCGGAAACGCGTCGTTGGGGAGCGGTTTTCCATCGAGCGTCGCCCGCACAAAACCGGCGTCCGGACTTTGCCGCAGGATCGCCTGAAGACCGCTCCCTTCGAACCGGAAGGTGATGGTCGCGCCGACCTGGCCCGTGGTGCGGAAGACCTGGGGATCGAGGTGCTGCTCCTGCCAGCTTCCTTCGTACTCCATCGCGGCCGACAGCATCGGTGCGAAGCCGGTCGGGGCGGTGCGGGCGCTCTCGCCGGTGCCGAACTCCGCCAGCGACTCGAACTGCGGCCGCACGGTGCCATCGGCATTCAGCAGCGCGAAGCCCGCCCATTCATCGTGGATCGGCGAGAGATCCCAGGCGAAAAGCGGCCCCATCCACGGCCATTCATTGCGCGCCCGGTCGATCCCTTCCCGCAGGTAGTTCGCCACAAGATCGTGACCAAGATTGTCGTTTGCGTCCCATCCGTATCGGGTCGCCCAGATCGCCTTGGCGGCATCACCCCGGTCCACCATCAGTTCGCGCATGGCGACCGCGCGGGAGAAGTTGATGCGGGTTTCGGAGACGATGCGGTCACTCGGCGCGCGCTGACCACCGTCAAGCTGGAAGGCCGCGATATCGAAGAAGGCGGCCGCGCCGACATCGTAGAGCTGACCGAGGAAGGTCAGATCGCCGCCGGGCTCCGAGCCGGTGCCGACCGGATCGAGCTCCGCCAGGATCACCCGCCCCTCGCTGTTCGCTTCCCGAAGCACCGTGTAGGCGGCGGCGAGGAGTTCGGTGTATTCAGAGGGCGACGGTGCGCTCCCGCCCCAATTGACCGGCAGGTTCGGCCGGTCATAGACCTGGTAGAAGTTGAGCGACTCCCCGTAGCGCGTCGCCAGCGTTCGCAGGAATTCCTGCAAGGCGTCGAGATCGGCGGGCGGCGCGTCCGGATAATTGAGTTCCGAAGCCCGCCGCGCCCAGGCCGGTGTGCCCTGGATCAACCCGATCACACGCATGCCGCGGGCGGTAGCGCCGTTGATCACCTCATCGATCCGCTCCCACTGATACGCGCCAGCCTGCGGCTCGATATCGGACCAGACGATCGGCTGGCGCAGGTAGACGAATCCGTTCGTTTGCAGCGAAGTGAGGATCGACTCGATCTGCGAGGGATCGAACCGGGTCAAATCGACATTCGTTGCCAGTTCCCGTCCGGTGGTTTGGCGTACGTAAGGGATTTCGGCGCCGGTTTCGACGCCGCGATGCAGCAGGGGATTGACCAGCGCCCCGACCGTCGCCAGCAACAGGCCGGCGATCAGGAGCAGCGAAGCGCGACCGAGCCGGAAGAGGTCCTGATTATCCGAGTGCCGCGTCCGGTACCGCATCAGCCGCCGGGCAAGCCGGCTCGACGACTGGCGCGGGGCGTTATCCCGGCGGGCGGGCGGTCTGGGAGGTGGCCGGTTGTCCACGTCGGTTCCGTCCTCCGCCTCTGCCCTACCGAACGAACGCGCGGTCGCCCTCGCGCTCCGCCAACGCGCTTCAGTATAGGAGGGCGGCTGCGACACGTCGCGCCGAAGCGGCGTCCTGTATGCTCACGGCAGGTAAAAGCGGTTGAATCGAGGCCCAAGCCAGATGCCGATGCGAGTCATGATCAACGCCATTTCGGAAGAGCTCTCGGACGAGCTCGGCCAGTTGCTGCGCGATCCGGCGCAACGACCCGACCCGGTGCTGGTCCGCCACATGTTCGGCCGGGTCGCCGCGCAGGCGATGGCGAACGGCGTGCCGCTCGAGGACGCGATGGTAACGGCCGCCAAGGTGATGGGCGATCACTTCACCGACCGGCAATCGCCGCAGAGCTACCGCGACATTTGTGGACTCGGCCTCGCCCAGATCGCCCGCGTCTATCTGGCCAATCAGGACGAGCACGAGATCGAGCACGCCGATCCGGCCAATCCGATCGTGCGGCTCGGCGCGTTGCACCGGATCAATCGCGCCGCCACCGCCAATCTCCAACTCGGCGACATGCTCGAAACGATCGTGAAGGTGGTCGCCGAAACAACCGGCAGTGACGACTGCGCCGTCTTCCTCTACGACGCCACCACCGACACCCTGGCGCTGAAGGCGGCGATCGGCCTCGAGCCCTCCGCCATCGGCGCGCTGACAATCCGGCCCGGCACCGGCATCACCGGCCGGGCTGCCGCCGAGGGTCAGCCGATCATCGCGCACGATTCGGCGAGTCACCCATCTCATGTCGCGATCCCGGGGGTCGGCGATCATCAGTACACCTCCCAGGCTTCGATCCCGATGATGATTCGCGGCGCCAACCGGCTGGTCGGTGTGATGAACATCTATTCGATTGAGGGTCGGACCTGGGACGACGATGATGTCGCCTTTTTCCAGACCGTCGCCGGAGAACTGGCGATCAGCATCGAGAATGCCCGCCTCTACAGTTACACCGACGCCAAACTGCGCCGGAAAGTGGCTGAACTGGGTACGCTGCAGCGGGTCTCGCGCAAGATTGCCAGTTCGCTCGATCTCGAGGGCGTGCTGAGGGCAATCACGGAAGCGGCCCGCGAACTGACACAGTCGGAAGCGGCGGCCTTCTTCTCGATCGATGAGGACGACACGGCGCGTATCCCGACCATCGACTACGTGGTGGGCATGCCGCTCGATGTCGTGGAACCGGAGACGCGTCACCGGCTGATCCGAAAGGTGATCGACACCGGCTCCTCCCACAGCGCCGTACTCGACTACGTTGACGAAGGCACGCGCCGGCTCTACTGCATTCCGCTCCGCTCGGCGCGCCACCAGCTTGGCGCGCTCTGCCTGCGTCTGGCGGACGAAGTCGAGATGACCGAGGACCAGCTCGGGATGTTGCAGGCCTTCTCCGATTCGGCCTCGATCGCCATCGAAAACGCCCGGCTTTACGATGAACTGCGGCAGGGGCTCGTCACCACCTCGGCCCTTCTGCAGGAAATGCACCACCGGGTGCGCAACAACCTGCAAACGGTGGCGGCGCTGCTCTCACTGCAAATGCGCCAGGCGGAGGACGAAACGAGCGCGTCGGCGCTAAAGGATGCGGTCGGCCGCATCCAGGCGATCGCCGGCGTGCACGATCTGCTCAGTGATGAGCGACGGCTGAGTGGCGCCACGATCGACCAGATCGCCCGATTGGTTGCCGAGGAGGCGTATCAGACGATGGTCCGCCCCGGCCTGCGCCTGACCTTCGACATCCCGCCCACCGATATCAACGTGCCTTCGCGCACCGCCACCATCCTGGCGCTATTGATCAACGAACTGGTCTCGAATGCCGTCCGGCACGGTTTCAGCGGCCGGGACGCCGGCACGATCTCGATCCGGGCGCACCGTCGCGGTGATCTGGCGACGATCGAGGTGGAGAACGACGGGCAGCGGATCGACGAGGGGTTCAACCCGGCGGGGAGTCGTGGACTCGGGATGCGGATCGTCAGCCGGCTCGTGACCTCCGATCTGCGCGGTCACTTCCAGATCGAGCCGTCAGATGAAGGCACGCTGGCGAAGATCACCTTCCCGGTCGAGCGCATCGCCTCAACCGATCGGCTCCTCGAAGTCCCGATGCGCGTCTCCCGCTGACGATCGCCCTACTTGCTGACCTCGTGGAAGGCGCGGCCGGTTTTCTCGCCGCCATAGGCTTCGTCCAGGACGTCGGCGATGTGGCGCACGCGGGCATCGCCGCCGTTACGGTTGATCGAGGTGCGCAGCTGCATGGCGCACCCCGGATTGGCCGTGATGACATCGACCGCGCCGGTCGCGATCACGTTCTTCGCTTTCCGGTCGCCGAGATCGTTCGCCATCTGCCGGCGGGTCAGGTTGTAGATGCCGGCGCTGCCACAGCAGAGGGACGATTCCTTCATCTCGATCACCTCGAGACCCGGCACCTGCGCGAGCAATTGGCGCGGCTGCGCGCTGATCCGCTGCGCGTGCGCGAGGTGGCACGGCTCCTGATAGGTGACCGCCCGCGTGACCTTGTTGGTCGGCGGCTTCAATTCCTGCGCGGCGAGGAACTCGGTGAAGTCCTTCACTCGGTCGCTGAAAGCGGCGGCCCGTTGCGCGTAGGTCGGATCGTCCTTGAGCAGGTGGCCGTACTCTTTCAACGCCGAGCCGCAGCCGGCGGCGTTGACAATGATCGCCTCGGCTCCTGCGCTTTCGAAGGCATCGATGTTGCGCCGCGCGAGATCGCGCGCCAGATCGAGCTGACCACTGTGCACATGGAGCGCGCCGCAGCACTGTTGCGCCGCCGGGGTCTCGACCGTCGAGCCGTTGTGCGCCAGCACACGCGCCGTTGCCCGGTTGGTGTCGGCGAAGACCGTGCCCATGATGCAGCCGTTGAAAAGGTGCACGGTCCGCTCCGGGTTCGGCGGGCTCCACCGCTCGGTGCCGGCGACGAGGAACTTCTTCGAAATCGGCGGCAGCATCCCCTCGAGTTCTTCCATGCCGAGGAGTTTCAACATGCGCGATTTCCGGGCCGCGAACGACAGGCCGGAGCGCTGGTAGAAGCGCGTCAGGCCGACGAAACCGCGCATCCGACCCGTTTCCCCGAAGAGCCAGCCGAGGGTCGCCTTGCGGACCGCCCGCTCCTGTGCCGGCCGCTGGCGGTGCTGCTCGATCTGGGCGCGGGAGGCCTCGACCAACACGCCGTACTGCACGCCGGACGGGCAGACCGCCTCGCAGGCGCGACAATCGAGGCACTGGTACATCTGCTCCGTGAAAACCGGATCGAGGAGTTCCATCCTCCCTTCGGCGACCGCGCTCATCATCCAGAGCCGACCCCGGGGCGAGGACATCTCCTGCCCCGTCATGCGGTAGGTCGGGCAGGATGAGAGACACATGCCGCAGTGCACGCAGGCATGGAGCAGGTCTTCCTCGGGCATATCGGGGCCGGAAAAGCCCCCGAGTCGTCGCAGGTCAGCGTGTTCGGCGATCATCGCCACGGTAGCGCTCCAGTACCTAGATCGAGCCGGCGAAACGGCCGGGATTCAACGTGCGTGTCGGGTCGAATTCGTTCTTCAGCGCTCGCATGACGTCGAGCGTCTCCGGCGCGGGTCCCCAAACGTCGCGACCTGCCTTCCAGGCCGGCGGCGCGTCGTAGATCGAGACCGCCGCGTCGGCTTCGAGCGGAGCGAGGATTGCATCGCGCTCCTCCACCGATCGCCCGGCGACCGGCAGCGTGATATCGACGCGCCCCATCCCGGGGGAAACCTGAATCGAGGCGCCAGGAATCGCCGCCGCAGCCTTCGCGACCGCCGGCGTTTCGCGCGGTCGGCACGCCGCCCGGATCATCAGGCGATCGGCTTCCCTTCCCGCGGTGTAGCGATCAACGAGCGCTTGCCAGACCGCCGCGCTCTCCGGCCCCTCTTTTCGGGATACCGGCGAGCCGATCGCCGCGGTGGCCTCGTCAAGCATCAACTTGACCGTCACCTCGCGCCCTTCGTAGCGCGCGAGCAACGACCAGCTGCCACCTGGTTCGGAAAGCACATCGAGCGCGACCGGCCGCCCGCGTATCGCCAGCAGTTTGGTCGCCGCCGTGAGGGCTGCGTCGAGGGTCGCAAATGAGCCCTGCCAGGTCGCCTCGGCACGCGGCCGGGGCAGCACTTTGAAATTGGCGGAAACGATCACGCCCAGCGTGCCGAGCGAGCCGTGATAGAGGCGCATCATGTCGAAACCGGTCACGTTCTTGACGACGGTACCGCCGGCTTTCGTGACCGCGCCGGTGGGATGCGCCACCGAGATGCCGACCAGCAGATCGCGTAGTCCGTCCGAGCCGAACTTTCGCGACGAGGTGAACGCGGTGGCGATCAGGCCGCCGATCGTCGTTTCCGCCGGTAACGGTCCCTCGATCGGCAACCACTGCCCCTGCTCGCCCAAAGCGGCCTGCAATTCGGCCAGCGGGGTGCCGCCTTCGACGCTGAGGGTCAAATCGGCCGGTTCGTGGGCGATGATCCCGGAAAGCCGGCGCGTCGATACCGCGAGATCAGCCCGCTCGGGCGGATTGCCGAGTCCAAGCCGCGTGCCCCCGCCGACCGGAATCAACGCCCGTCCCTGTTTCGCTGCTTCGGCCAGCACGTCGGCGAGTTCCGCCGGCGTCGCCGGCTCGACGCGCTCGGGCACGGTGAGGCCATCGACCGTCAGCTGGGTCGTCGACACCGGACTTGTCTGGTTGATCGCATCGGACACGGGCGTACTTTCCACGTCGCTACATCGGGTAGATGCCGTGCTTTTGGGCGATCGCCTTCGCCCGTAGTGCACGCACCTCGCCGCAGACATATCCCTTGGGGAAGAGTTTCTCCGGATTGAAGAGTCCCCCTGGATCGAAGGCGTTCTTCAGGCCGGCCATTGCGGCCAGGTCCTCGCCGGTGAAGACGAGCTCCATGTAGCCGCGCTTCTCGGTGCCGATCCCGTGCTCGCCCGAGAGCGCGCCGCCCACTTCGATGCAGTAGGTCAGCAGGTCCTTGCTGGCGTGGAGGACCCGCTCGACATCGCCTTTCTTGTGGCGATCGAAGAGCATCAACGGGTGGAGATTGCCGTCACCGGCGTGGAACATGTTGGCAATCGGCAGCTTGTATTCGCGCGAAACCGCCTCGACGTGCTTGAGCGTCGCCGGCAGCTTGGTGCGCGGCACAACCGTGTCGTGCAGGTAATAGGCGGGAGCGAGGCGGCCCATGGCGGCGATCGCCATCTTCCGCCCCTTCCAGAGGAGATCGCGCTCGACCTTGGTGCGGGCATTGCGCACGGTGGTGGCGCCGCTCTCGGTGCAGATGCGGGTGATCTCCGGAACGGTGTCGTCGACATCTTCCCGCAGCCCGTCGACCTCGATCAGCAGCACCGCGCCGGCGTCCATCGGGTAACCGGCGTGGTAGACCGGCTCGACCGCCTGAATGGCGAGCTGATCCATCATTTCGAGCGCGGCCGGGATGATGCCGGCGCCGATGATCCGCGAAACGGCCACCGAGGCGGCTTCCATGGTCGGGAAGGCGGCGAGTTGCACCGAGATCGCTTCCGGCAGCGGCGTCAGACGCACCAGCGCCTTGGTGACGATTCCGAGCAACCCCTCGGAACCGACCATCGCCGCCGTCAGATCGTACCCGGACAAGCCCGGCGCGCGGCCGCCGACCCAGACGATGCGGCCATCCGGCAGCACCATCTCCAGGCCGAGGATGTGATTTGTGGTGACACCGTACTTGAGGCAGTGTGGACCGCCCGAGTTCTCGGCGACGTTGCCGCCGATCGTACAGGCGCGTTGGCTGGAAGGATCGGGCGCGAACGAGAAGCCGTAGGGCGTGGTGAACTCGGACAGTTCGAGATTGATCACCCCCGGTTCGACCAGCGCGGTGCGATCGATCGGATCGACCTCGATGATCTCGTTCATCCGGCTCAGGCCGATAACGATGCCACCCGCCTGGGAAACCGCGCCGCCCGAGAGGCCGGTGCCGGCTCCGCGCGGGGTGATCGGCAGCTTTTCCCGGTTGGCGAGCTTGACCAGTTCGCTGATCTGCTGAGCGTTCCGGGGCAGCACGACCGCCACGGGTCGCGCGGTTTCGACCGCGCCATCGACCGAACCGTCATACTCATAGACAATCAGGTCGGACGGCTCGTGAAACACGCTGTCCGCGCCGGCGATGGCGATCAGTTCGCCGATGATGCGGTTTCGACTCATGGTTCCGACTCACTTCCCACCGGCGACCAAAATCTCTCTACCCGCTAGTATCGCCCGGTCG
>JADLGF010000386.1 GCA_020849415.1 Thermomicrobiales bacterium | reverse complement strand
GCCGGGAGCGCCAGGCGGCTCCCGGCCTCGATAACTGGATGGTCGCGGTTTACGCGCGCGAGGGGGTTAGGACTTTGGCACAGGCAGTCGCGGAGCTGCACACAGCGCCGCACGGCGGAGGGCATGGGATCGGCCATGATGCCGGTCACGCCGATCACCCGCCGACAAGCACCGGTATCGATAGCCGCAAGTTGGGCATGTGGCTCTTTCTCGCGTCCGACTGCGTATTCTTCGGTTCGCTGATCGCGGTGTACATGATCTACCGCGGCCGCGCCGAGCAGCTCTATCTCAACGGCCAGGGCAGCGGCCCGCTGCCGTTCGAGATGATCGATATTCCGTACACCTCGGTGTCGGCCTTCGTGCTCCTGATGAGCTCGATGACGATGGTGCTGGCGCTGGCCGGCATTCAGAAGGGGAACCTGCGATCCTTCCGCGTCTGGCTCGCCGCTACCGCGCTGCTCGGATCGATCTTCCTCGGTGGCCAGTGGTTCGAGTTCACCTCCTTCTATCACGAGGGACTCGGCTACACGACCAACATGTTCTCGATGACCTTCTTCACGGTCACCGGCTTCCACGGCCTGCACGTAACGCTCGGCGTCATCTGGCTGCTGACGATCCTGATCGTGTCGCTGCGCGGCGGCGTGCGGAAGGATCAGGCGCTCAACGTTGAGATTGCCGGTCTTTACTGGCACTTCGTCGATATCGTCTGGATCATCATCTTCACCCTGATTTACCTGATCCCGTACGACGAAGTTCACACGATCGTTGAAGAGGGCGAGCATGCGCTTCGCTTCCTGGGTCTGAGCTAGGCACGGAAACGGGGGAGAAGAAACCATGGCGCAACTCGCACACGACCTCGATCATCACGGTGATGATCACGGGCACCCCTCTGAACTGAAGTACGTCAAGATCGCCGCTTTTCTGGCGCTGATCACGGTCATCGAAGTCGCGATCTACTACATCCAGTGGTTCCACGATACCGGCACCCTCGTGCCGACCCTGATCGTGCTTTCGGCCGTGAAGTTCTACACCGTTGTGGCGTTCTTCATGCACCTCAAGTTCGATCACAAGCTGCTCACCTTCTGGATGGTGTTCGGTCTCTTTTTGGGCGCGGTCATCGTGATCTCGCTCATGCTGCTGTTCGATCTGGCCCACCCGATCGATTACGCCACCCGGATGCTGCAGCCACTCAAGGACGTTCTTCCCTAACGGAGGAACGGGCGACGACGTTCATGACCACGGCTCTCGGTAGATTCGTTGACCATCACGTTGGGGCAAGGGCGGTCAGGCCATGTTGAGCAAACTGCCGCTGCTCCACTTCGATGGCAACTATCCCGAGGGCCGTTGGCATAGCCACTGGCAAATGGATCCCCAGATTCTGCTGCTGGGGTTCGTGCTGATCGCCGGTTACCTGGCGCTGATCGGGCCGATCAACGAACGCTACCCCGGCCACGAATCACGCACCGCCACGCGCAAACAAATCTGGTGCTTCCTGAGTGGCGTCATCATCATGGTGCTGGTGCTCGGTCCGCCGTTTCACGATTGGGCCGACTACTTCCTGCTCAGCGCTCACATGGCGCAGCACCTCGTGCTGATGCTGCTGGTGGCGCCGTTGCTGCTGCTCGGATTGCCGGTGTGGTTCTTCGATCCGATCACCAACCGGCCCTGGCTCGATCGGATCGGCGGCTTCGTTTTTCAGCCGGTGGTTTCCTTCGCGGCCGGCAATTTCATCATGGTGCTCTGGCACCTGCCGCCGCTCTACAACGCTGCGCTCTACAACGATTACCTGCACGGCCTGCAACATATGTCGTTTCTCGTCAGTGGTATTCTGGTGTGGTGGACCATCATCGCACCGAATCCGCGCTGGCATAAGGCCACGCCATTGGTGGCGGGGTTGCTGCTCTTCGCGAACACGATTCCGGGAGCGGCGGTGGGGGCGGTCATCACGCTCGCCAATTCAGGCGTATACGAGTTCTACAATGATGCGCCGCGGCTCTGGAACTTCAGCCTGCGTGACGACCAGGAACTGGCTGGCGCTATGATGTGGATGATCGTGCCGTTCGCGTATCTCGCCGTCCTGACCGTCATTTTCCTGCGGTACGCGGCCCGCGAGGAGGCGAAAGACCTCGCAACACCGGCCAAACGGCGCGAGGTGCCGAGTGCGCCGGTGCCACCGGCGGAACACCCGGGAGTCTAGGCGCCGGAAATGGGACACCATCATGGCCGCTATCGATCAGAGCAGCCATTACGAACGGGCGCTGCGCAAGCAACAGTACGATCAGCGGCTGGAGCGGGAGGAACGCCGGCAACTCTGGACGATGGTCTGGATTCTGTTCGGATTCAAGACCGCCTCCATCGGCCTGCTCGTTTTCTGGATCGAGTGGGACGAGTTCAAGTACGTGATCGGGTTGACGACCTGGCCGTGGTTTGTGGTGCCGGCCGTGGCGCTCACCCCGCCGCTGCTCAACCGGCTGCGCCTGCGCCGGATGCGCCGGCGGCGCGAGCAACTCAGGCGCGCGGAATTCGACGTCGAACCGACACCATCGTCGGCCAATGCGGTCACGATGACGGTGCTCGATGCGAAGGGCCGGCCGATCGACCGGCGCGACGGAACGGAAACGACGTGAGGTTGGGCATTCGCATCGATCGAACGGTGGAATCGTGCGCCACGTCATCATCCCCGGTCGATCAACGCGAAATGAAGCGCGCCCGATCGGCGTACAATCGGTATCATTGGGGGGATGCGATCGTACGCTCATGAATCCGGCGTCAGAGGCGGTGCCGTTTCTGATCCCAGGTTCGAAGCGTGCGGAGCCGGACCAGCAACCGAGTTCGTCAACCGGTTCGATCGGGAATCGGAACCGGGCCGATCGCGTGATGGCGATCGGGTAACGATCGATGCAGAAGCAGGTCGTTCGAGGAGGGGTAGCGGTGCAATTCAGTATTGGTCGAAACATCATCCGGCCGTTGATCGTACCGGTCGTCGGCTTTGTTGTGGCCGCAATCGCCATCATCACCATTGGTGAGGTGTTGCTCAGCCTCTACGATCACTACTTCGAAAGCGAACTCCGGCGGCGCGAACTCTGGTTCGGCACCCTGCTGGCCCTGGGTGTGCTTGGGGTTGGCACCGCGATTGTGATGCGGCCGTCCGATCCGAAGAAGCCGGGACTGCTCGATCGCGAAGTCGTGATTGGCAGCACCCCAATCTTCGAGGGCAACGATGTCGCCCCGGTCGATGTCTCGCTGCGCAGCGGCGCTCGCGGCACCGTCGCTGATATCAGCGAGGGCTACCGCCTCTTCGCCCGCAGCGGCGAATTCGCCACGGCGATCGGCCAGGTGCCGGGGAGCACTGAAGGCGGCCGCACCTTCCGCGGCTATATCTACGCCGAAGGCGCGCGCGGCCAGGCGAAACAGCTCTGGATTCCGGTTGAGGCCGTGCTCGATGTTTACCCGGACACGCGATCGGCGTTCCTCGCCATCATGGGCGATGAGGCTGAAGCGTTTGGCTGGGAAATGCCGCCGCTGTCGTTCGATCGGGCCAGGATTGTGCACGAGGGTCCGAAGACGCTCTAGCGCCTGGTTGAGACGCTCCTGTTT
>JADLGF010000385.1 GCA_020849415.1 Thermomicrobiales bacterium | reverse complement strand
TGGCGCTCGATCCCGACCTGATCGTCGCCGACGAACCGGTGACGGCGCTCGACGTGATCGTGCAGCACCAGGTGTTGCGCACCTTCCGGGAGCTTCAGGAACGCTTGCAGCTGGCCGTGATCATGATCACGCACGACATCTCGGTCGTCGCCGAAACCTGCGACAAGGTCGCGGTGATGTACGCCGGCAAGATCGTGGAACTGGCCGAGGTGCGCGAGTTCTTCAACGAGCCGGTGCACCCGTATTCGCTCGGCCTGCAGAATGCCTTCCCGAATCTGCGAGAACCAGATCGTGAACTGATCTCGATCGAGGGCTTCCCGCCCGATCTCGTCAATCCGCCGAAGGGCTGCCGCTTCGCCGATCGCTGTCCCTTCGCCCAGGAGCGGTGCTTCAACGAAGAGCCGCCCCTGATCGATGTCCGACCGAACCACAAAGCCGCCTGCCACCGGTGGGAAGAGGTCGAACTCCTCCGCACCCAGGCGAAGGAAGCCTCCACCTGGCGGCGGGCGGCGGTCGCCGCGGAGCAGAGCGCATGATCGATACAGCCATGGACCGCGACGTTCTCATTGAAATCAAGGATCTTGTCAAGCACTTCCCGCTCGGCGGCGGGCTGCTCGGCTCGCTGGCCGGCAACAAGGACGCAGTCCACGCTGTCAACGGCGTTTCGTTCACCATCCGTCGCGGCGAGGTGATCGGCATCGCAGGCGAGAGTGGGTGCGGCAAGAGCACCACCGCCAAACTGCTGATGAAGCTCTTCGATCCCACCAGCGGTACGATCGAGGTTGACGGCAAGAACCTGACCATGCTCAAGGGCGACGAACTCAAGGAGTACCGGCGCCGCGCGGCGTTGATGTTCCAGAACCCGTACGAATCGCTCAATCCGCGCTTCACGATCGAGCGGGCGCTGCACGAGCCGTTGATCATCCACGGCGTCGACGATGCCGCCGAACGGGATCGCCGGGTGCGCAAGGCGATGGACGATGTCCAGCTCCGGCCGGCTGACTACTACCTCGAAAAGTTCCCGCACCAGCTTTCGGGCGGCCAGTTGCAGCGCGTCGTGTTGGCGCGGGCGCTGATTCTCGAGCCCGACTTCCTGGTCGCCGACGAGCCAGTCTCGATGCTGGATGTTTCGGTGCGCGCTGGCATCCTCAACACCATGAAGGATCTCAGCGCGAAGCGGAACATCACCGTCGTCTACATCTCGCACGATCTCTCGCTGATCCAGTACCTCTGCGACACGACCGCGATCATGTACCTCGGCCGGGTGGTCGAAATGGGCCCGACCCGGACCGTGATCCAGGATCCGCAGCACCCCTACACGCAAGCGCTGATCAGCACGATTCCGGTGCCCGATCCCGACCGCGAAGAAACACCGATTCCGATCAAGGGCGGCGTGCCGAGCGCACTCAACATTCCCTCCGGCTGCCCGTTCCACCCCCGTTGCCCCTACGCGATGGATGTCTGTTCGACCGCCTTTCCTCCGGCGGTCGAGGTCAACGGCGTGAAGGTCAATTGCTACCTGCACGTCAAGGGGAAAACCGCGTAGCCGGTCGCTATCGCGCCGGCTCGAGTGAACAGGAGTTCCCGTGGTAACCGCTATCAGAGCGGATTGGGTCTGGACCGCGGTCGATGATGAGCCGATTCGGGACGGATTGGTGATCGTCGACGGCGGCACGATCGCGGCGGTGCGTACCTTCGACCCCGCGGCTGTTCCGGAGGGCGCCGAGCTCATCTACCGCCCCGGCGAATTCCTCATGCCGGGGTTCATCGACGCTCACACGCACATCTCGATCAACCCGGAAAAGGGGAACCAGATCGGCCAGTTGTTCGATCCAATCGAGATTCAGACGATGCGCGGCGTTCACAACCTGCAGAAGATGCTCGCTTCCGGTGTCACCACCGCCCGCGTCCTTGGCGAGGAGCGCCTGCTCGATATCACCTTCAAGGACCAGATCGCCAAAGGCAACGTCAGCGGCCCGAACCTGCTGGTCTCCGGTCGGATCATCAGCCAAAGCAACGGCCACGGCCGAGCGATCAGCGCGTTTGACGGCGTGGACGAGATTCGCAAGGGTGCGCGCCAGAATCTCTACGACGGCGCCGACCTGATCAAGATTTTCGTGACCGGTGGCGTTTCCAGCACCCGCGGCGGCGGATTGCTCAAGGCGAGCTACAGCCGCGAGGAAGTGCGGGCGGCGGTCGAGGAAGCCGAGCGCGGTGGCACGTATGTCTCAGCGCACGCTATTGGCGGTCCCGGCGTTCGCCTCGCGGTCGAAGAGGGTGTCCGCACCATCGAGCACGCCACCATGGCCACCGATGACGACATCGCGCTCTTCGAAGATGTGAAGCCGTGGGTGGTGCTCACGCAGTCGATCATGATGCACCCCACCGGTATCGAGCAGGGTGACGCCGACAACCCGATCATCATGCAGAAGCTCTTCGCGGCCCGGGAAGTGGCGGCGGAACGGCTGACCGCGATCGTCAAATCGAACACCAAGCTTTCGATCGGCACCGATTCGATGCACGGGCTCTTCCCGTTCGAAATGCAGACCCTGGTGCGCTGGGGCATGTCGAACGTCAACGCCCTCAAGGCGGGGACGATCCGGGCGGCCGAGGTTTGCCAGGTCGAAGGGAAGACCGGTTCGCTCGAAGTTGGCAAGGCGGCCGATCTCATCACCCTCGCCGGCAATCCGATCGAGAACATCGATCACGTCGAATCGGCGCGTTTGATCATCAAGAATGGGGTCCGGCAGGACAAGCTCGACGCCTGAGATGTTGTTTTCCGGCCGATCCACCCGCGAATCGGCCAGTTTGAAAGGAACGATGCAGTGACGGTTCAGGATCTGGAACAGAGCGTACTCGCTGCCGTCAACGCCGATGAGGCGTGGCAGACCGTTGTCGATTTGAGCGATACGGTCCGCCTCTCCGGCAACGACGATGAAGCCAAAGCGATCAAATACCTGACCAGCAAGCTCGATAGCTACGGGGTTGATTACACGCTCCACACGCCGGAGCTCTTCGTCAGCTGGCCGATGGGTTCGACGCTGCGCGTGCTCGGTGAGAACGGCTACTCGATCCAGGCCAAATCACCGGCGATGTCGATCTCGACCAACGGCGAAGAGGTCGAGGGCGAACTGCTCTACGTGGAAAGCACCTACGCCGGCGCGGCGATCTCGCTCTTCCAGGCCTTCGATTTCGGCGACGCGGATTTCACCGGCAAGGTCGTGATGACCGAAGGCATGCCGATGCCAGGCAAGGTCAACGCGATCATGGCGCGCGGCGCGGCGGCGGCAATCTTCATCGGCCCCGGCACCCGCATTCACGAGGGCGTCTGCACCTCGATCTGGGGTTCGCCCGATTTCGATTCGATGCACCGCCAGCCTGCGATCCCGATCCTGGCGCTGAACAATCCCGAAGGCAAGCAGCTGGCTGAACTGGCGAAGAAGGAAACCGTTCGTGTCGCCTTCTCGACCAAGCTCGACACCCAGTGGCGCAAGATTCCGGTGCTCGTCGCCGAGATCAAGGGAACGGCCGCTCCCGATGAATGGTTGTTGCTGCACGGCCACCTCGATGGCTGGCACATCGGCGTCGGCGACAACCTGACCGGTGACGCCACCATCCTCGAAGTCGCCCGCGTGCTCAAGCAGCACGAAGGTGACCTGAAGCGTTCGATCCGCTTCGCCTGGTGGAGCGGTCACAGCCACGGCCGGTATGCCGGCTCGACCTGGTTCGCCGATGAATTCGCGATCGACATCGCCGAGAACTGCATCGCCCAGGTCGATTGCGATTCGCCCGGCTGCCGGTGGACCTCGGTCTTCACTGATGTCATGTTCACCGAAGAGGCGGGCGGACTCGTCGCCGGCGCGATTGAGGATGTCACCGGTGAGCCGACAAGCTGGGCGCGCCCGCTGCGGGCCGGCGACTATTCCTTCAACAACCTCGGCGTCACCGGTTACCTGATGCTCTCAAGCACCATGCCCGAGGAACTCCGGAAAGAGAAGAATTACTACGCGGTCGGCGGCTGCGGCGGCAACATCGCCTGGCACACCGAGGATGACATCCTCGAAATCGGCGACAAGGACAACCTGCACCGCGACGTCAAGATCTACGCGGCCGCCGTTCTGCGCGCGCTCAACGCGACCGTGCCGCCCTTCGATTTCCGCCTGACGCTCGACTCCTTCGAGAAGACGCTGGCCGACTATCAGGCGAGCGCGGGCGACGCCTTCGATCTCTCGCCGGCGCTGACCGATATCGCGGCGCTGCGCTCGGAACTCGATGGCTTCTACGCCTCGGTCGAAGCGCTCGGCGATGTCGATCCCGGTTCGGCGGAAGCGATGCGCGCCTCGACGATCCAGCGCCAGCTGGCCCGCCTGCTCGTCTCGGTCAATTACTCGCGCCAGGGTCG
>JADLGF010000384.1 GCA_020849415.1 Thermomicrobiales bacterium | reverse complement strand
TCCGCGCCGCTGTACTCGACCGGCGCGAACACGGCGACCCGCTCGACCCCGCCCGAGGTGTACGAGAGATTCGAGCGAACACCCCCGACCGCGGCCGCAAGCGGCGCGGAAAGATCGGTCATCAGCGCGTCACTCGATTGGTCGGTATTGGCCTGGGAGACGACGACCTGTTCACCATCGACCACCGCCGCCAGGGTGTCGGTTTGGGCAATGGCGAACGCGGAACTGAAGGAGCGGCCGAGGCGCTCGACGTTCATGAAACCGACCAGCGCGCCGACCGGCGCACCCGTTTCGGCATCGGCCGGATCGGATCGCACCGGCACGACCAGCGCCACCATGTTGGCGCCTTCGGCCGAGGGATTGGGAATCACCCCGCTCACCTTCGGCTCGCCAGCGGTGAGGGTGGCGTCGATCTCCGCCTGAATCCTGGGCAGCAGCACAACCGGATCGAGATTGCCACTGGAGATCACGGGCGTCCGGTGTTCGGCGTCGATCAGCATGATGCCGTAGAGACCGGGGCGCGCGCGCACGTATGGCGCAATATTGACCGGCGCGGTTTCCACGTTCAGGGTGCGGACCGCTTCGATGGAGGCGATATCGGTGAGCACGCTGATGTGCTCGTCGAGCTGCTGCGTGATATTGGCGGCGATCACTTCGGCGATCGCCACTTCGTTGGCGATCGTTTTCTCGCGGCTCTCGTCGAGGCTGCCCTGTACGACGTAGGCCGTCACAAAGATCAGGGGCACCAGGCAGATCAGGGCCACGAGGATGAACCGGCTACGCAGCGAAAGGCGCCGGATCATCGATGCGCTCGATTCGTTCCCGCTGGCGGGAGTGGCAGGGAATGACGTTCCGTCCTCATTCCACCAATGATGCGGCCATGAGGACCTTCCGGCGATATACGGGGGCGCCGCCGCGCGTATCCATACGTACCGGTCCACCTGGTACGCACTCACCGCTGGACAGGTGGATCGGGCGCGGGCGCTCCGGACTGGCGGGTCGCATCACCGGTCCGGAGACCCTCGGGATCATTCTTCTTCTGCGATGACGAAGGTGAGGACGAGCGAGACGGTCAGCGAGAATTCCGGTTCCGCGCCGGGATTGAACGACGGGAAGTAGCTGGTCAGGCCGTCCTCGAGCTCGAAGGGCGCGCCGCAGCCATTGCCAACGCCTCCACCGTCGTACCGGGTGTAGCTACTCCAGGGGGCATTGGCGGTGACGCCGATCAGCTCACCGACCTGCACCCCGAGCGCCAGCGCGATCGCATCGGCCTGCGCCCGGCCATCCTCGATAGCATCGAGGTAGGCGGCGTCGCTCACGTCCTGGCAGGACTCGGCGCTGAAGACGACCCCGGCTTGATCGAATGACAGGTCGGTCGCCTTCGCGGCTTCCACGGCGGTTTCGACTATATCTTCCAGGCCGGCAGCAAGTTCCGCATCGAGTTCGGCGGCGATCACGCTCACGCCGGGACCGAACAAGCCGTACATGGTGCTGCTGCCGATGACGGTCAGGATGCGTTCGCGATCGATCCCGTTATCGACCAGCGAATTGACGACATTGGAGAGCGCGTCGTCATCAGGCGCGGGAATATCCGATCCGCCGTAGTAGCCACTGGCGCTCTCACTACTGCTCTTGATGGCCGGTGATGCCGGCCCGTACCGCACCAGCAGTTGCAGGATGCCACGGTCGGCCGGCGCGCTGGCCCGTCCGGAACCGGTCACCGTAATGCCCGGCATCGGATCGGCCGCCACCTGGCCGGCCGCGTCACCCGCTTGCTGGCGAGCCGAGACCCGCTCCCAGCCCGCCAGCGCCAGCGCGGTCGAGCCGGCAACGGCAGCGAGATACCTTCGACTCAAGCGCGGCGCTGCGATTTCTTGGTCCATGTCGAATCTCCACCGTTTCGGGATTCGGCTCTCGTACCGAATTCCCGTGCGATTATTCCCGTCTCGTCAGTGAGTCCGGTTCACCTTTCAATACGTCCGAACCCCGCCGCCCGTTTCGCGCTCGCGCGGGGTCGGCCGCGCTGCCGTACCATGCGGCCATGAACCGCTCGACGAGATGGAGCCAACGATGACCGATGCGACATCAACCCCGACGTCCCTGCTCGATCAATTTCACCTGATCGAGGACGCGCTCGACCGGGCGCACGCCCTCGCCACCGAGCATCTTCGGGGGGTCGATGCTCGCCCGGTCAGCCGGATGGCGACGTGGGAGACCATGCGGGCAGCGCTGGACGAACCGCTGCCGGAGGGCGGCACCCCACCCGGCGACGCCATAGCCGAGTGGGTGGAGCGCGCCGCGCCGGGGATCGTCGGCTCGGCCGGCCCCCGCTTCCACGGCTTCGTGATCGGCGGCTCGACCCCGGCGGCGCTCGGCGGCGATTGGCTCGCCTCGGCGCTCGATCAGATGACCGGTATCTGGTCGGCGAGCCCGGCCGCGGCCCAGACCGAGCAGGTCGTGCTGCGGTGGCTTAAGGAGCTGTTTGGTATCCCCGAAAGCTGGGGCGGCGCGATCACTTCGGGCGGCACGATGTCGAACCTGACCGGGCTGGCAGCGGCGCGCCAGTGGGCGGGCGAACGGCTCGGCTTCAACGCCGCTGATGATGGGCTGGCGGGTCATCCGGTGATTCCCGTCATATCGAGCACCGAGATCCACAGCAGCGCGCGCAAGGCGCTGGCGAATCTCGGCCTCGGCCGGAGTTCGGTGCGGACGGTACCGGCGCCGGGCGGGCGGATCGACCTGGGCGCACTCGAACGCGAACTGGCGGCGATCGATGGTCCGGTGATCGTGATCGGCAACGCCGGCGAGGTGAACACCGGGCAGTTCGACGATCTGAACGGCATCGCCGATTTGCTCGAAGCGCGGGGCGACGCCTGGTTCCACGTCGACGCCGCGTTCGGGATGTTCGCGGCGGCGAGTCCGGCGTTGCAGCACCTGACGGCCGGCATCGAGCGGGCCGATTCGATCGCCAGCGACGCGCACAAGTGGTTGAACGTGCCCTACGACTGCGGGTTCATGTTCGTGCGGGATCAGCAGTGGCTGCTGAAGTCGTTTTCGACTGGAGGCGCCTATCTGGCGCC
>JADLGF010000383.1 GCA_020849415.1 Thermomicrobiales bacterium | reverse complement strand
GATGTAGCGCGTTTCGCCGCTCACGCTCGACGGCCGGAACCGCACCAGATCGAGCGAGTAGCCGACCGGCATCGCGATCAGCATCCAGCCCTCGCGCGTGCCGCCCGGATAGTACCCGCCGACCACATTCGGATTCGGCGGCGTCAGCAGCAGCGCCTCGAGGAACTGGCTATCGGCGCCATCGACCGGAATAAACGCGGTCGCCGGGAAATGGTTTAAATCACCGCCGGTGCGATTGCTGGAGATCGTCACCTCGAGCCCGATCCAGTACGGCAGCCCGGCCTGATCGGTATCACCGAGGGCGGTGGTGCGGTAATCGGCGGCGGGGAAGAGGTTGTAGACATCCTGCCCCTCGATCGCGCGGTGCACCGTCACCGCCCAGTCCTCGGTGGCCACCGTTTCACCCAGGGCGGCCGGCGCGGTGATCGCGGCTCCTGCCTGGTTTGGATCCCGCAAACGTTCGGTCGCGTCGGCGATGCGGGCGCCGGCATCGAGCGCGATCACCACATCGGCCCAATTCCCGCCGATGGTCAGGCTGTCGTAGACGAGGCAGAGATTCCCCTCCCCCGCTTCGGCCGCCGCCACGATCCAGCCTTCGAGCGAAGCACCCGGTTCAACCGCACTGTGTAGCACCGGATCGGGCGGCTGCACATCGACGAAGCGGTAGAGCAGGCCGCGATCGCCGGTGACGCCGAAATCACCGTTCTGGATCGTCTCGGTTCGGGCGCTGTTGTTGGTCGCCGTCATGCGCACCGCGACGAACTGCATGCCGTCCCGGATCGGGGCGTTCGACCAGACGGCGTTCGCCACCAGCTCCGAAGCGGCGCCGCCGGCGACGTATTCGTGGATGACAAAGGTCCACGGACCCGCCGTCACCGGCTGATCGGAGGGCGCGGGCGCGCTCCGGCCCGGACCGACCGCCAGGCGTGGCGCCGGCTCGGCCACCGCCGCGCCGATCCTCGCTGCAATTCTGCTCACTAATCCGTTACCCAAGTCGATTGCCCGTTTCGCGATGGCGCAGGGTTGTTCGCAACGATTGTACGGGCGAGCGCCGGGCCGGTGCTACGGGTCGGCTTCGGTTCGTATACTCACCTGAAGCACTGGCAGACTCGTACGAGAGGTACCGATCGCATGACCATCGCTCCCTACGGCTCCTGGAAATCGCCCATCGACGCCGCGACCTCGATCGCGGGCGGTGTCGGACTCGCCAGTCCGCTCATCGATGGCGCTGACATCTACTGGCTGGAGAGCCGCCCGGCTGAAAAGGGCCGCATCACGATCATGCGGCTGTCGCCTGATGGCACGGAGACCGAGCTCACCCCCGGCGTCTGGAGCGCCCGCACCCGCGTCCATGAGTACGGCGGCGGTGCGTACGCCGTCAGCGGCGGCACGGTTGTTTTCAGCAACGACGCCGACGGCCGCGTCTACAAACTTGAAGCGGGAGCCAGTGAGCCCGTTCCGTTGACGCCCGATCTTCCTGACCGGCAGCTCCGCTACGCCGCATTCGCCTTCGATCCAGCCCGGCCGCGGGTGCTCGCGGTGCGGGAGGATCACCGCGGCGCCGGCGAAGCGGTCAATACCCTGGTAGCGATTGCGCTGGACGGCTCGAACGATGAAGGGACCCACATCGCGGGCGGGCACGATTTCATCGGCCCGGTCGCCATCGCGCCCTCCGGCGGCCGCATTGCCTGGATCGCGTGGGATCACCCGAACATGCCCTGGGACGACACCTGGCTCTACATCGCCGATCTCGACGACGCTGGCGTCCCGATCACCCCGCGCATTGTGGCGGGCGGCCCGCGCGAATCGGTGGTGTTACCGTCGTGGGCGGATGACGACACCCTGATCTTCGTTTCCGATCGGACCGAATTCTGGAATCTCTACCGCTTCCGGGTGAGCGAGGCCGCGACCGTGCGACTCGCCGCCGAGGACGCCGAATACGCCTATCCACAGTGGCGATTCGGCATGACCGCCTACGCCATCGTCGATTCACGCACGATCGTCGCCGCCTCGACCCGGCTGGCGAGCTGGTCGCTGCAGCGGGTCGACATCGAAATCGGTTCGGCTACCCCGATCGCGAGCGATTACACGGTGATCGGCGCGGTCAGCGGTGGGAACGGCGCCGCGGTCTTCCTCGGCGGCTCACCGGCGGCGCCAACCGAGATCGCCCGCTACGACGTGGCCACCAACACGATCGAGGTGGTGAAAACGACGAAGGACGCGCCCGATGCGGCCGATCTCAGCCGGCCCGAGCCGATCGAATTCCCGACCGAAGGCGGTCTGATCGCTCACGCCTTCTACTACGCCCCCGCGAACCGCGATTTCCGCGGACCGGAGGGCGAGCGTCCGCCGCTGGTGGTGCTCAGTCACGGCGGACCGACCGGCAGCACCGACAATGCGCTCGACATGGCCCTCCAGTACTGGACAAGCCGCGGCTTCGCGGTTGTCGATGTCAACTACGGCGGCAGCACCGGCTACGGCCGCGCCTACCGGGAACGGCTGCGTGATAACTGGGGCATCGTCGATATCGATGACTGCGTGAACGCCGCGAAGTACCTCATCGAGCGAGGCGATGTCGATCCCGATCGCGTCATGATCCGTGGCTGGAGCGCCAGCGGCTACACCACCCTGGCGGCGTTGACCTTCCGCGAATTCTTCAAAGCCGGCGCCAGCCACTTCGGCATCAGCGAACTCGGGATCATGGCCACGGAAACGCACAAATTCGAATCGCGCTATCTCGACGGTCTGCTCGGCCCCTACCCGGAGGCGAAGGCGATCTACGACGCCCGCTCGCCGATCAACTTTGTCGACAATCTCGCCTGCCCGCTGATCCTCTTCCAGGGACTCGAGGACAAGGTGGTGCCGCCGAATCAGGCCGAAATGATGTACGAGGCGGTGAAAGCGAAGGGGTTTCCGGTCGCCTACGTGGCGTTCGAGGGTGAACAGCACGGCTTCCGGCAGAAGGAGAACATCATCCGCGCGATCGACGGCGAACTCTATTTCCTCTCCCGCGTTTTCGGCTTCGAGCTCCCCGAAGCGGTGGAACCGGTCGAGATCGCCAATGAGGACGCGCTGAACCGGTAGCGCCGGTTCAGGAAGCGTCGATAGACGCGTCGGGAGCGATCAGCACCAGGCCGGTAGCCCGGTCAAGCCGTTTGCGCAGATGCGCCGGATGCTCGGTGAGCACCACTTCCATCGTCGGGAAGACGTGCAGTTCTTCGGCGTGTCCCGCCAGCGTGGAGAAATCACTCCGGCCGAGCACGACGTGCGCGTGCAGGGCCGGCTCCCCGCCGTCGTCCGCGATATCCCCGATGAAGGAGGCGATCTCCATCTGCTCGGTGAAGGTGCGGTGACGATAGGTCCCGATGACAGGATCGAAAAACCCGAGGTTAGCCGCGCTGCACGCGCCGATCGCGGTCAAGCCGGCGGCGGTGATCCGGTGTTCCTTGGCGAAGGTGGTGATCTCCGCCATCGCCTCGTCACCCTTGTCCATCACGAGCAAGAACACCCGCTGCCCACCCTCTTCATGCAAAAGTACGCTCTTCATACCCACCTCCGTCGTATCGAACATACCACCGTTAGCGACGAGTGCAGGGCGGTGCTTTGTGGAATGAACGTAGCGCCCGATGCGCGTCGACATTGCCACCCAGCAAATCGCACCCTTTGTAGGGGAGGGTCTTGTGCCCTCCCGATCGCCCGCAGGCGATGGTCTACCCGTTCCAACACCAGACTCAGTCGGAGGAGAATTGGACCGATAGCGAAACTCGATTCTCGCCCGCTCAGGCCCGGATCCTGACTATGAAGAAATGCAAAACCCCGGAGAGGTGCCTGCCTCCCCGGGGTTCTTGCCTGTTCGCTATTCCTCGTCGTCCGAAACGGAGACTTCGTCGGTTCCGGCGAAGGCCATACGGCCGGAGAGTTCCGGCGACGTCGCCTTGATCCGGTGACGAATATCTTCGAGGATTTCGGGATTGTGCTTCAGGAATTCCTTGGCGTTTTCCCGACCCTGTCCCAGCCGGTCCTCATCGAGGTAATACCAGGCGCCGCTCTTACGGACGATGCCGAGATCGGTACCGACATCGAGCACACTCCCGGTTACCGAGATGCCTTCGTTGTACATGATGTCGAATTCAGCTTGGCGGAACGGCGGGGCGACCTTGTTCTTCACTACCTTCACGCGCACCCGGGAACCGATCGAATCGGTGCCGCTCTTCAGCGTCTCGATCCTACGGATATCCATCCGGACCGACGAATAGAACTTAAGGGCGTTGCCACCGGTGGTCGTTTCCGGGTTCCCGAACATGACGCCGATCTTCATGCGCAGCTGGTTGATGAAGATGACGCAGACGTTCGAGCGGCTGATAGCGCCAGTGAGTTTTCGTAGCGCCTGACTCATCAGGCGGGCCTGCAGACCGACGTGGGCATCGCCCATATCGCCTTCGATCTCCGCCTTGGGCACCAGCGCCGCTACCGAGTCAATCACCAGCACATCGACCGCACTGGAACGCACCAGCGTTTCCGCGATTTCGAGCGCCTGCTCCCCGGTGTCGGGCTGCGAGATGAGGAGTTCGTTGAGATCGACGCCCAACCGTTCGGCGTAGATCGGATCGAGCGCGTGCTCGGCGTCGACAATCGCCGCCATGCCGCCCATCTTCTGCGCTTCGGCAATGATGTGCAGCGCCAGGGTGGTTTTACCAGACGATTCCGGTCCGTAGATTTCCACGATTCGGCCGCGGGGCACGCCACCGATACCGAGCGCCAGATCGAGCGCGATGCTCCCGGTCGGGATCGCCTCGACCTGCGGCTGGCTGCCGTCGTTGAAGCGCATGATCGAGCCTTTGCCGAACTGCCGTTCGATCTGGCTGATCGCGACTTCCAGCGCTTTCGATCGCTGATCGGTCATTCCCGCACTACCCTTCCGTACTGCTGTTTCTGTGGGCGCCCACGCCGCTGTTGCGCTCATTATCCATCTCCCGGGAACGGCGTGGCTCCCGATGCCGGTAGCCCGCGGCCAGTTCAGAACATGCGTTCGTTTTAAGTAGAATACCTGTTCTACAACCAGAACGCAAGTCCTGTTGACCGAAAGTCACCGTCGGTGATGGTCGCGCGGCGCACACACGCGCGCCGTCAATTCGCCGCGTCAGTATGGCGTCCCGGCAACGAGGTTCGCTAACGCCGACGCCGGGCCACCCGACTGGGCGACCCGGCGTCGATATCCGCATCTTCGTTTGTGAGCGCCGATGCCTCGCACCTACGCGGAGAGCCACTTCCCGCGCCACGGTTTGGCGCGGCGCACCACCGCCGGCGCTCCCGCCATCCAGATCGCCGGCGGGAGTTCGCCGGTAGCTGGCGGCTCGCCCGCGTCCACCGCGGACAGCACAACGGGCTGACCACCGGCGATCGCGAAGGCGCTCGTCTGCTGGTTGAAGCTCGCCGACTCAGCCCGGACCTGATACGGCCCGTCCGCCGCACTCGCCGGTACCGTGAAGCTGATGTTGGCACTGCCGGTGTTCGAGGTCGTGCCGCTGGCGATCGTCTGGAACGGGCCGGACGTACCCGATCGCCACCGGATCACGACCGCCTCCTGCCGCGCGAAGCCGCGGAGCGAGATATCGATCGTTTCACCGCGTCCCGCCGTGGCCGGCGTCACCTTGATCCGCGGCTTCACCTCCAGCGTCACCGTCTCCGCAACGGTGCCGGCGGTGAACGTCACAATCTGACCCGGACCACCGGGCGTTGCCGGAATCTTGAGGGAGCCGGTTGCGCTACCGGTCGCGTCCGTCGTTACCGTTCCCAGGTCGATCGTGCTGCCCGTGAGGCGTCGCCAGGTGATCGAGACCACGCTGTTCGCCGGGAAGTTGATTGCCTCATATCCAACCGATACGCCGGGGGTCCCGGAGGCGCGATCGACGGTCACCGTCGGACGCTGCACGGTCACGGCGCTCGACTGTTGATCGATAACGCCATCGACCCTGATCTTGTTCGTCCCGTTCGGCGCCCAGCTCGGCGTCACGATCTCGAGGCCGGTGACATTGCCGTTGCTGTT